>NZ_JACYTW010000009.1:0-101188 GCF_014841395.1 Plantibacter sp. CFBP 13570
GAGGCCACGGGCGTCGCCGGGAGCCAGTCGACCATCGACCTCGTCGCGGCGACCACGCTCACCGCCTGGCCGGCGATCACCCTGGTGCTCGGCGTCGTGCTCGCACTCGCCGGGCTCGCGACCGTGCTCACCCACCGCCGGTGGCCCGGTCCGTCGAAGAAGTACCAGACCGTCCGGTTCACGCAGGTCGAGACGGCCCCGAGCGCCGACCCGGTGGGCGCCTGGGACGACCTCAGCCGCGGCGACGACCCGACGCGCTGACCGCTCCGCCGACCCCCGACGGCACCCCGGGCCACCTGGGAACTCGTGGCCCACGCACGGAACCGCGCACCGGTTGCCGGTACACTGGAACCCGCACTCGCACAGAAGGAGAACCATGAGCACCGACCCCTCGGACCCCGGCCACGGACACTCGCCCGCCGCCTGGACGGCCGTAATCATCATGTTGGTCGCGTTCGCCGCCGGTACGGTCTTCTTCTGGCTCGACATGCCCGTCCTCGTCTGGGCCTCCGCCGGCGTCCTCCTCCTCGGGTGGATCACGGGCGGTGTCCTCGCCAAGGCGGGTTACGGCGTCGGCGGGTCCAAGACCGTGGCGAAAGAGCACTGAACATGCTCGCCGACCTGATGGCCGGCGCGAAGGAGGACGCTCTCGGGCGCCTCGCGGGCCGTCCGGCTGCAGTCGTCGAAGCCGCTGCTGTCGACGCCCCTCCGGCCATCGACGCCCTCGCTGCGCTCGCCCCGGCCGACCAGGTCAAGATCATCGCCGAGGTCAAGCGGTCCAGTCCGTCCCGCGGCGCGCTGGCCGACATCCCCGACCCGGCGCTCCTCGCCTCGCTCTACGAGCAGGGTGGTGCCAGCGCGGTCAGCGTGCTGACCGAGGGCCGGAAGTTCGGCGGTTCGCTGCAGGACCTCGAGGCCGTCCGTGCCGCGATCCGCATCCCGGTCCTGCGCAAGGATTTCATCTCCTTGCCGTACCAGGTGTTCGAAGCCCGGGCATCCGGCGCCGACCTGGTCCTCCTGATCGTCGCCGGACTCGATCAGGCCACCCTGTCGTCGCTGCATGAACTCGTCGTGCAGCTCGGCATGACCCCGCTGGTCGAGACCCATTCCGCCGACGAGCTGGCCAGAGCGAGCGACATCGGCGCGCGGCTCATCGGTGTCAACGCGCGGAACCTCAGCACCTTCGAACTCGACCAACACCTCTTCGGATCGTTGACCGACCGTTTCCCCGCCGACGCCGTCAAGGTGGCCGAGTCCGCTGTGCTCCGCGCCGCCGACGTCGCCGCCTACCGACGTGACGGCGCCGACGTCGTCCTGGTCGGCGAGGCGCTCGTCACCGGCGACCCCGTCGCCACCCTCGAACAGTTCCTGGGAGCCACCGCATGACCATGTCACCAGCCACCCCCGCCCACGCGGAACCGACGCACCTCCGAGACGAAGCCGGTCCGTTCTTCGGTGACTTCGGCGGACGCTACATGCCGGAGGCGCTCATCGCCGCGGTCGACGAACTCGCGACGGCCTACGAGGCCGCCAAGGCCGACGAGAGCTTCCAGGCCGAGCTGACCACGCTGCTCCGCGACTACGCCGGCCGCCCGTCGATCATCACCGAGGTGCCACGCTTCGCCGCATCGGCCGGTGGTGCGCGCATCTTCCTCAAGCGCGAGGACCTCAACCACACCGGCTCGCACAAGATCAACAACGTCCTGGGCCAGGCGCTCCTCACGAAGCGCATCGGCAAGACCCGCGTCATCGCCGAGACGGGGGCCGGTCAGCACGGTGTGGCCACGGCCACGGCGGCCGCACTCTTCGGCCTCGACTGCACCATCTACATGGGCGAGGTCGACACCGAGCGCCAGGCGCTCAACGTCGCCCGCATGCGGCTCCTCGGCGCGACCGTGATCCCCGTCACGACGGGGTCGCGGACCCTGAAGGACGCCATCAACGAGGCGTACCGCGACTGGGTCGCGTCGGTCGAGACCACGAACTACATCTTCGGCACCGCGGCGGGCCCACACCCGTTCCCGGTCATGGTCCGCGACTTCCAGAAGATCATCGGAGAAGAGGCCCGCGCACAGCTCCTCGAGCTGAACGGTTCACTTCCCGACGCGGTCGTCGCCTGCGTCGGTGGCGGCTCCAACGCCATCGGTATCTTCCACGCCTTCCTCGACGACGCGGACGTCGCGCTCTACGGAGTGGAGGCTGCCGGCGACGGCGTCGACACCCCTCGGCACGCCGCGTCCATCGGCCGCGGTCGTCCGGGTGTCCTGCACGGTGCCCGCACCTTCGTCCTGCAGGACGACGACGGCCAGACCGTCGAGTCCCATTCCATCTCCGCCGGCCTCGACTACCCGGGCGTCGGACCGGAGCACGCCTGGCTCGCCGACACCGGGCGGGCGACGTACGTCCCCGCGACGGACGCCGAGGCGATGGAGGCCTTCCGGCTCCTGAGCCGCACCGAGGGGATCATCCCGGCGATCGAGTCCGCCCACGCACTTGCCGGGGCCATCGTCCTCGGCAAGGAGCTGGGCCCCGAGGCGACCATCCTGATCAACCTCTCCGGGCGCGGAGACAAGGACGTCGAGACGGCTGCCACCTACTTCGGACTCCTCGACGAAGCCGGGCGGAACGCATGACCGCCCCGGCCACCGACCACACGACGGTCTCACCGGTCGCCTCGGCGATCGACGCCGCCGCCGTCGACCGCCGCGGCGCCCTCATCGGGTACCTCCCCGTCGGGTTCCCCGACCTCCAGACGAGTATCGACGCCGCCATCGCGCTCGCGCAGAACGGCGTCGACGTCCTCGAGCTCGGCGTGCCCTACTCCGACCCCGTGATGGACGGAGCGGTCATCCAGGCTGCGACCATGACCGCCCTCGCGGAGGGGTTCCGGTTGCGCGACGTCTTCACGGCGATCAGCGCCATCCGCGCCGCCGTGGACGTCCCGATCCTCGTCATGACGTACTGGAACCCGGTGCTGCAGTACGGCGTCGAGCGCTTCGCCTCCGACCTCGCCTCGGCCGGCGGAGCCGGGCTCATCACCCCCGACATCACCCCCGACGCCGCGGCGGACTGGCTGGACGCCAGTGAACGCCACGGTCTCGACCGGGTCTTCCTCGCAGCACCGACCTCGAGCGACGAGCGCCTGTCGCTCGTGACCGAGCGCTCCCGCGGCTTCGTGTACACCGTCTCCACGATGGGCATCACCGGTGCCCGGCAGGACCTCGACGCGGCCGCGAAGACCCTCGTCGGTCGTCTCCGCACGGCGGGGGCACAGCACGCGTGCGTCGGCATCGGCATCTCGACCGCGGAGCAGGTCCGCTCGGTCCTCGAGTACGCCGACGGAGCCATCGTCGGCTCCGTCTTCGTCAAGGCTCTCGCCGACGGCGGCGTCCCGGCGATCACCGAGGTCGCCCGTTCACTCGCGGCCGGCACCGCCCGCTGAGGGTATCCTCACCACGTCCGCGATGCTGAAAGCCGTACACTCGATCAGAGTTCGTAACGAAAGGCGACCACTGCAGTGATTGCACCCCTCAGCATCCCGAGCCCGAACCCGGACATCGCGACCTTCAGCGTGGGCCCGTTCACGGTGCACATGTACGCGCTCTGCATCATCGCCGGGATCATCGCCGCCACCATCCTCACCTCCCGCCGGCTGACGAAGCGCGGTGCCGAGCCGGGCATCGTGCTCGACATCATCCTGTGGGCCATCCCCTTGGGGATCATCGGTGCGCGGATCTTCCACGTCCTGACCCACCCCGGCGACTACTTCTACCCGGGTGCCGACCTCCTGCGGACGCTCTACATCTGGGAGGGCGGCATCGCGATCTTCGGTTCGCTCATCGGTGGAGCGGTCGGCGCCTACATCGGCTGCCGCATGACCGGGATCCGGTTCTGGACCTTCGCCGACGCCCTCGCGCCCGGCCTGCTGCTCGCCCAGGCGTTCGGTCGCCTCGGCAATTACTTCAACCACGAGCTCTACGGGCTCCCCACGGACCTGCCCTGGGGCCTCGAGATCGAGGCCAGCAACCCCGCGTTCCCGATCGGTCTGCCCGCCGGCACGCTGTTCCACCCCACGTTCCTGTACGAGATCATCTGGAACCTGCTGGGGGTGGCCGTCATCCTCTGGATCGGACACCGCTTCAACCCGCAGTGGGGCCGCCTGTTCGGTGTCTACCTCATCTGGTACGGCGCCGGTCGCACGGTCTGGGAGACCATCCGGATCGACCCGAGCGAGTACCTCTTCGGCATCCGCGCCAACGTCTGGGCCGCGATCCTCGCGATCGTCGTCGGACTCGCGATCATCGTCATCCAGTCGCGTCGCCACACGGGTGCCGAGCCGTCGCCGTACGTCCCCGGCCGTTCCTGGGCCGATCCGAAGGCTGCGGTAGACTACTACGACACCGACGCGGAGAACCTGGGGCTGCGCAGTGCCTCCGCCGACGACGATGCCGACGGATCAGACCGCACTGCGTCATCCACTCCGTCGTCCGAAGCCACGGTCGCCACAAGCAAGACCGGCTCTCGCTCCTAGGCTGAACGCACCCTCGTCGGCCCGGTGGATCCCGGCTCAGCAGGGGATCCATCACCCGTTTCGTCCCAGGGCCAGCGACGTCCCCCTTCTGATCCCCTTTCGTGAGGACGGTAATTCCATGGCGCATGCACCGTACGCTTCGTTCAGCTCGGTTCCGCCCAAGCAGGGCATGTACGACCCGGCGAACGAGAAGGACGCCTGTGGCCTGGCGATGGTCGCGACCCTGACGGGCGAGGCCTCGCACAGCATCATCGACGCGGCGCTCGGTTCGCTCCGCAACCTGGAGCACCGCGGCGCGATCGGATCCGACGCCGGGACCGGCGACGGCGCTGGCATCCTCACCCAGATGCCCGACGCCTTCCTGCGCGGCGTCGCCGGATTCGACCTGCCGCCGCTCGGTGCGTACGCCGTGGGCATCGCCTTCCTGCCCACCGACGCCTCCGAGCGCGCACAGCTCCAGACGCGCATCGCCTCGATCGCCGCCGAGGAGGAACTCACCGTCCTCGGCTGGCGCGAGGTGCCGGTCGACCCCGACGAGCTGGGGAAGCTCGCCCGTGCGGCCATGCCGGCGTTCGAGCAACTGTTCGTCACCGGGTCCAGCACCTCGACGCCGACCGGGATCGCCCTCGACCGACTCGCCTTCCGGCTCCGGAAGCGGGCGGAGCGCGAGCTCGGGGCGTACTTCATCTCCCTGTCGAGCCGCACGCTCGTCTACAAGGGCATGGTCACGACACTCCAGCTCGAACCGTTCTACCCCGACCTGTCCGACGAGCGGTTCGCGACCAAACTCGCCATCGTCCACTCGCGGTACTCCACCAACACGTTCCCGTCCTGGCCGCTCGCCCAGCCGCTGCGCATGATGGCACACAACGGCGAGATCAACACCGTCGAGGGCAACCGCAACTGGATGCGCGCGCGGCAGTCGCAGCTCGAGTCCGAGCTCATCGGCGACATCCGCCCGCTGCTCCCCATCATCACGCCCGGAGCGAGTGACTCCGCCTCGTTCGACGAGGTCCTGGAGCTGCTGACGCTGACCGGACGGTCCCTCCCGCACGCCATGATGATGATGGTGCCCGAGGCCTGGGAGAAGCAGACCGGGCTGTCGCAGGAGCGACGCGACTTCTACGAGTTCAACTCCATGCAGATGGAACCGTGGGACGGTCCGGCCGCCCTCACCTTCACGGACGGCTCACTCGTCGGCGCGACCCTGGACCGGAACGGCCTGCGTCCCGGTCGCTGGCTGGAGACGACCGACGGCCTCGTCGTCCTGGGTAGCGAGATCGGCGTCCTCGACGTCGACCCGAGCCGGGTCAAGCGCAAGGGCCGCCTGCGCCCCGGAAAGATGTTCCTTGTCGACACCGAGGCCGGGCGGATCATCGAGGACGACGAGATCAAGGACGAGCTCTCGGCTTCGGCACCCTGGGGCGACTGGCTCGACGCCGGACGCATCAACCTGAGCGACCTGCCGGAGCGCGAGCACATCGTGCACACGCCGGCATCCGTCACCCGCCGCCAGCGGACCTTCGGATACACCGAGGAGGAGGTGCGCATCCTCCTGCAGCCCATGGGGCAGAACGGTGCGGAGCCGCTCGGCGCGATGGGGTCGGACACCCCGATCGCGGTGCTCTCCGACCGCCCTCGGCTCCTCTTCGACTACTTCGTGCAGCAGTTCGCCCAGGTCACCAACCCGCCGCTCGACTCGATCCGCGAGGAGGTCGTCACCTCGCTGAAGCTCGGGCTCGGCCCGGAGCGCAACCTCCTCTCGTGGGGCCCCGAGCACGCCAGGCAGGTCGTCCTCGACTTCCCGGTCATCGACAACGACGAGCTCGCCAAGATCCAGCACATCGACCCGAACCCGGCGAGCCCACTGACGACGACCGTCAAGGCGCTGTACCGCGTCGAGGACGGCTCGGCCGGACTCGAGACGCGCCTGCGCGAGATGTGCGACGAGGTCGACCAGGCGATCCTCGCCGGCTCGGAGTTCATCGTCCTGAGCGATCGTGACTCGAACTCCGACCTCGCGCCGATCCCGTCGCTGCTCTCGCTCGCCGCCGTGCACCACCACCTGATCCGCGCCGAGAACCGGATGAAGGTCGGGCTCGTCGTCGAGGCCGGCGACGTGCGCGAGGTCCACCACGTCGCGCTGCTCATCGGCTACGGCGCCTCCGCGATCAACCCGTACCTGGCCATGGAGAGCTGCGAGGACCTCGTCCGCAGCGGTCTCATCCAGGGCGTCACCCGCGAGCAGGCCGTCAAGAACGTCATCAAGGCGCTCGGCAAGGGCGTGCTCAAGATCATGTCGAAGATGGGGATCTCCACGGTGTCCTCCTACGCCGGAGCACAGGCCTTCGAGGCCGTCGGCCTGAGCCAGCAGCTCGTCGACAGCTACTTCACCGGTACGGAGACGAAGCTCGGCGGTGTCGGCATCGAGGTGATCGCCGAGGAGAACGCGAAGCGTCACCGGTACGCCTACCCCGAGGACGCCGCATCGACGGCCCACGAGCGCCTGCAGTCGGGCGGCGAGTACCAGTGGCGTCGCGACGGTTCGCCGCACCTCTTCAACCCGGAGACGGTCTTCAAGCTCCAACACGCGACCAAGACGCGCCGGTACGACATCTTCCGCGAGTACACCCACATGGTCGATTCCCAGGCGGCGCAGCTCATGACGCTCCGCGGGATGTTCACGCTCCGCGCCGGTGCCCGCCCGCCCGTCCCGCTCGACGAGGTCGAGTCGGTCGCGTCGATCGTGAAGCGGTTCTCGACCGGGGCGATGAGCTACGGTTCCATCTCGCGCGAGGCCCACGAGACGCTGGCGATCGCGATGAACAGCATCGGTGCCAAGTCGAACACGGGTGAGGGCGGCGAGGACGTCGACCGGCTCCTCGACCCGACGCGCCGCAGCGCGATCAAGCAGGTCGCCTCCGGCCGGTTCGGCGTGACGAGCATGTACCTGACGCACGCCGACGACATCCAGATCAAGCTCGCCCAGGGTGCGAAGCCCGGCGAGGGCGGGCAGTTGCCGCCGACGAAGGTGTACCCGTGGGTGGCGCGGACGCGGCACGCCACGGCGGGCGTCGGCCTCATCTCGCCGCCGCCGCACCACGACATCTACTCCATCGAAGACCTCAAGCAGCTCATCTTCGACCTGAAGCGTGCGAACCCGAAGGCCCGGATCCACACCAAGCTGGTGAGCCAGTCCGGCATCGGTGCGGTGGCCGCGGGCGTCGCGAAGGCGCTCTCGGACGTGATCCTGGTCTCGGGTCACGACGGCGGAACTGGCGCGAGCCCGTTGAACTCCCTGAAGCACGCCGGGACGCCGTGGGAGCTGGGTCTCGCTGAGACGCAGCAGACGCTCATGCTCAACAACATGCGCGACCGCGTCGTGGTGCAGGTCGACGGTCAGATGAAGACCGGACGCGACGTCGTCATCGGCGCCCTGCTCGGCGCCGAGGAGTTCGGCTTCGCGACGGCACCGCTCGTCGTCTCCGGGTGCGTCATGATGCGCGTGTGCCACCTCGACACCTGCCCGGTCGGCGTCGCGACGCAGAACCCGGTGCTGCGCGAGCGGTTCACCGGCAAGCCGGAGTTCGTCGTGAACTTCTTCGAGTTCATCGCCCAGGAGGTGCGCGAGTACCTCGCCGAGCTCGGGTTCCGGACGCTCGAGGAGGCGATCGGCCACAACGAACTGATCGACGCCGACCGAGCGATCGACCACTGGAAGGCGTCCGGGCTCGACCTCGCCCCGGTCCTCGTGGGTCCCGTCTTCGCCGACGACGAGCCGCGGATCAACCGCCGGCCGCAGGAGCACGAGCTCGAGAAGCACTTCGACCAGCAGCTCATCACGGCCGCCTCGGACGTGCTCGAACACGGCGGCCACTTCTCGGTCGACCTGCCCATCCGCAACACGGAGCGGGCGGTCGGCACCATGCTCGGCCACGAGGTCACCCGGCGGCACGGCGAGAACGGGCTCCCGGCAGGGAGCATCGACATCACCCTGCGCGGCTCGGCCGGGCAGTCCTTCGGTGCCTTCCTCCCCGGCGGCATCGCCCTGCGGCTCATCGGCGACTCGAACGACTACGTCGGCAAGGGCCTGTCCGGTGGACAGATCGTCGTCCGGCCATCCGAGCGCGCAGCCTTCGCGCCCGAGGAGAACGTGATCGCCGGCAACGTCATCGGATACGGCGCGACCCAGGGCACCATGTTCCTGAGCGGGATCGTCGGCGAGCGGTTCCTGGTGCGCAACTCCGGCGCCACGGCGGTCGTCGAAGGCGTCGGTGACCACGCGCTCGAGTACATGACGGGTGGTCTCGCCGTCATCCTGGGTCAGACCGGCCGGAACCTCGGCGCGGGCATGTCCGGCGGCACGGCCTACGTGTTCGACCTCGAACGCGACCAGGTCAACCGCGACTCCCTCGCATCGGGGGAGCTCACCCTGTCCGAACTCGACAGTGCCGACGCCGAGATCGTCCGCGACCTCCTCGAGCGGCACGTCGTGGAGACCGGTTCTCCGCTGGCCGGGCGCCTGCTCGCCGACATCGAGGACTCACTCGCCCGCTTCGTCAAGGTCCTGCCGCGTGACTACGCGGCAGTCCTGGCGACCCGACAGACCGCACTCGACGAGGGGCTCGACCCCGACGGCGACATCGTATGGAACCGAATCCTGGAGGTGACCGGTGGCTGATCCCAAGGGATTCCTGAAGGTACCGGAGCGCGAGCTCCCGAAGCGCCGGCCTGTGCCGGTCCGCATCATGGACTGGAAAGAGGTCTACGAGCAGAGCGACCCCGCGACCGTCCGCAAGCAGGCTGGTCGCTGCATGGACTGCGGCATCCCGTTCTGCCATCAGGGCTGCCCGCTGGGCAACCTCATCCCGGAGTGGAACGACCTCATGTGGCGAGGCGAGGGACGCTCGGCCATCGAGCGGCTGCACGCCACGAACAACTTCCCGGAGTTCACGGGTCGTCTCTGCCCGGCGCCGTGCGAGAGTTCGTGCGTACTGGGCATCAACCAGCCCGCCGTGACCATCAAGCAGGTCGAGGTGTCGATCATCGACCAGGCGTTCGCCAACGGTTGGGTCGAGTCCCACCCGCCGGAGCGGCTGACGGGCAAGACGGTCGCCGTCGTCGGTTCCGGTCCGGCCGGCCTCGCCGCGGCCCAGCAGCTGACGCGTGCGGGGCACACGGTCGCGGTCTACGAGCGCGACGACCGCATCGGTGGTCTGCTGCGCTACGGCATCCCCGACTTCAAGATGGAGAAGAAGCACCTCGACATCCGGCTGAAGCAGATGCAGGACGAGGGCACGCGGTTCCGCGCCGGTGTGAACATCGGGGTCGACATCAGCTGGGACGAGCTTCGCGCCCGCTACGACGCCGTCGTCATCGCCACCGGTGCCATGGTGCCGCGCGACCTCCCGATCCCCGGTCGTGACTTCTCCGGGGTCCACTTCGCGATGGAGTACCTCGTGCAGGCCAACCGCGTCGGCGCCGGCGACATGGTCTCCGACCAGATCACGGCGGAGGACAAGCACGTGGTGGTCCTCGGCGGCGGCGACACCGGTGCCGACTGCATCGGCACGGCGCACCGTCAGGGTGCCGCTTCCGTCACGAACCTCGCCATCGGCACGCAGCCGGCGGGGGAGCGGCCCGAGCACCAGCCGTGGCCCATGATGCCGACGCTCTTCGAGGTCGCGAGTGCGCACGAAGAGGGCGGCAACCGCGAGTACCTGGTGTCGACCGTCGAGTTCCTCTCCAACGAGGCCGGCGAGGTGCGGGCGATCCGCGTGGCCGAGACGGAGTTCGTCGACGGCCGTCGCGTGCCGAAGAGCGGCACCGAACGGGAGATCCCGGCCGACCTCGTCCTCCTCGCGCTCGGATTCACGGGCCCGGAGGGCGAGACCCTCGAGTCGCAGTTCCAGCTTCCCTTCACGGGGCGCGGCAACGTGGCACGGGAGCACGACTACCAGACCAACCAGCCCGGCGTGTTCGTCGCGGGCGACGCCGGTCGTGGCCAGTCCCTCATCGTGTGGGCGATCGCCGAGGGCCGCGCTGCGGCGGCGGCCGTCGACCAGTACCTCGAGGGCGAGACCCAGCTTCCCTTCCCGGTCCGTCCCACGGACCAGCCCATCTCCCTCTAGGCTTTCAAGCGGACGACAAGCGTCGGACGCATCATGCCGAGCAGTGAGTACCGAAGCGCCTCGCGCGCAGAAATCATGGAGAACACACACACATGAGACGAGCCAAGATCGTCGCAACGCTGGGGCCTGCAGTCTCCAGCTATGAGAACATCCGGGCCATCATCGATGCGGGGGTCGATGTCACCCGGATGAACCTGAGCCACGGCAGCTACGACGTGCACGAGGCCATCTACGCCAACGTGCGCAAGGCCACCGAGGACTCCGGCCGTGCCGTCGCCGTCCTCGTCGACCTGCAGGGCCCGAAGATCCGCCTCGGCAAGTTCGAGGGCGGCCCGTACGACCTCGCCGTCGGCGACATCTTCAAGATCACGACCGAGGACATCCTCGGCACCAAGGAGATCTCCTCGACGACGTTCAAGGGCCTGCCCCAGGACGTCAAGCCGGGCGACTTCCTCCTGATCGACGACGGCAAGGTCAAGGTCGAGGTCGTTGAAGCGGACGACACCGTCGTGACCACGCGCGTCATCGTCGCCGGCCCGGTATCGAACAACAAGGGCATCAACCTCCCCGGCGTCGCCGTCAACGTCCCCGCGCTCAGCGAGAAGGACGAAGCGGACCTCCGCTGGGGACTGCGTCTCGGCGCCGACCTCATCGCCCTCTCGTTCGTGCGCGACGCGGCCGACATCGACCGTGTCCACGAGATCATGGCGGAGGAGGGCCGCAAGGTCCCCGTGATCGCCAAGATCGAGAAGCCGCAGGCCGTCGAGAACCTTGAGGGCATCGTCGAGGCGTTCGACGCGATCATGGTCGCCCGTGGCGACCTCGGTGTCGAGCTCCCGCTCGAGGCCGTCCCGATCGTGCAGAAGCGCGCGGTGGAGCTCGCTCGCCGCATGGCGAAGCCGGTCATCGTCGCGACGCAGATGCTCGAGTCGATGATCTCCAGCCCCATCCCGACCCGCGCGGAGACCTCCGACGTCGCGAACGCGGTGCTCGACGGTGCTGACGCGGTCATGCTCAGTGGCGAGACGAGTGTCGGCGCCTACCCGGTGATCACGGTCCAGACCATGGCCCGGATCGTCGAGTCGACCGAGATCCACGGTCTCGACCGCGTTCCGCCGCTCGGCACGAAGCCGCGCACCCAGGCCGGAGCGATCACGCTGGCGGCCGTCGAGGTGGCGGACTTCGTCGAGGCGAAGTTCCTCTGCGTCTTCACGGAGTCGGGGGAGTCGGTCCGCCGCATGGCCCGTCTCCGCAACCGGATCCCGATCCTGGCGTTCACGCCCGACCCGGCCATCCGTCGTCGGATGGCGCTGAACTGGGGCGTCGAGTCCTTCGTCGTCGAGCGCGTGACGCACACCGACCAGATGGTCGCCCAGGTGGACGAGGTCCTCGTCGCCACGGGCAAGGCCGCCGTCGGTGAGCCGGTCATCATCATCTCCGGTTCCCCTCCCGGCATCCCCGGGACGACGAACGACATCCGCGTCCACAAGGTGGGCGACGTCCTCTAGTCGTCGACAGCAGCGAAGGCCGTGGTCCTCCCGTACGGGGACCACGGCCTTCGTCGTCCGCCGGGGGTGCGGTGGCACCGCGATTCCGGACGCCGTGGGTCTAGCCTGATCCCCATGAACCGTTCCGTCCTCGTCGACGACACCCTCCGCAGCGCAGTGGGCCTGGAGCCGGGAGGCGTCGACCGTGAGGCGACCGGTGCGGCGGGACTCCTGGCCTCCCGATTCGCCGTCCTGGAGCTCGCCGCGGTCGCCGTCGGCGCCGTGGAGGATGCCGCCGACCGACTCCGCATCGCCCTCGGGTACGAGCCGTTGCACACGGCTCTCGACCTCGAGCGGATCGCCGCGGCCTACCAGAGCGACCGCCTGTTGCGGATCGACGGAGCAGCCGTGGACGCGTTCGCGCCACTGTCCGGCTTCTTCGCCGCGGCAGACGGCTGGGTGCGCACGCACGCGAACTACCCGCACCATCGCCGCCGCCTGAGCGCCATGCTCGGGATCGGCGACGAGGCCACCCGCGCAGAGCTCGCCTCGGCGATCGCCTCCCGCTCGGCTCTCGACTTGGAATCGGAGGCCGCGGGAGTCGGCGCACTCCTCGTCGCCGTCCGGAGCGCTGCCGAGTGGTCGTCCACACCACAGGCCGCCGTCGGTGATGGACCGCTCGTCAGGCGTCATGGCGGCTCCGTCGGCTCGGCGATCGCCTCGTGGGTGCGGCCGACGAGGAGACACCCCTTGCGCGGCCTCCGCGTCCTCGACCTGACGCGGGTGATCGCCGGTCCGGTGTCCACGAGGACCCTCGCGCTCCTCGGCGCGGACGTCCTGCGCGTGGATCCACCGCAGGTCCCCGAGATCCCGTGGCAGCACACCGACAGCGGCCAGGGGAAGCGGACGGCGACCCTCGACGCGTCGACACCGCGCGGCCTCGCGACACTGCAGACGCTGAGCGACGAGGCCGACATCCTGGTGACGGGGTACCGGCCACACGCCCTCGAGCGCCTCGGTCTGCGAGGTCGCGACGGTCTGGTCACCGGCTCCGTCGACGCCTGGGGTACGACGGGGCCCTGGGGTGATCGACGCGGTTTCGACAGCCTGGTCCAGGCCGCCACGGGCATCGCGCTGGTCGAAGGGGAGGACGGCGCCCCGGGTGCCCTGCCGGCTCAGGCGCTCGACCACAGCGCGGGATACCTGCTGGCGGCGGCCATCGTCGACGACGTGGCGGCGGTGGTCGGCGGCGGTGATGCCGGCCGGTCGTCGGTGTCGCTCGCGCGCGTCGGTGCGGCGCTCCAGCGACTGCCACGATCCGGGGAACGCCCGCCGTCCGATCTCCCGGGAGCGCGGTGCCTGGTGACCCACGGTGCGGTGACGACGGCCCGCCCCGCGCTCAGCGCCTTCGACGACCACGCGTCCCCGGCGGCGGTCCTGGGGAGCGCCGAACCGCAGTGGACCCCGCGCAGCTGATCCCGGCACACTCCGCACCGGGAGATGACCGCCGTCCGGTCGCTCGCCTACCCTGGAGGTATGCGCCTCATCCTCATCAGACACGGTCAGACCTCGTCCAACGTCGCCGGCCTGCTCGACACCGCGATCCCCGGGGCCGTCCTCACCGAACTCGGCGAGACGCAGGCGGCCGCCCTCCCCAAAGCGCTCGTGGGGGAGCGGATCGACGCGGTCTACGCCTCCACCGCGGTGCGGGCGCAACAGACCGCCGCACCCGTCGCCGAAGTCAGTGGGCTTCCCGTGATCGTCCGTGACGGACTCCGGGAGATCAGCGCCGGCGACAACGAGATGCTCGGGTCGTCCGAGGCCGTCCAGGTCTACATCGACACCATCGTGGCGTGGGCGATGGGCGACCTCGACACCCGGATGCCGGGCGGCGAGGACGGCCACGAGGTGTTCGCGCGCTTCGACGCCGTGATCGAGGAGCTCGAGGGCTTCGGACTGGAGAGCGTGGTGGTCGTGAGCCACGGAGCGATGCTCCGGTCCTGGCTCGGGCTGCGCGGGGCGAACGTCGACGGACACTTCATCGGCACGCACCCCATCACGAACACGGGCGTCATCATCGTCGACGGGGACACGACGACCGGTTGGCGGGTCGACACCTGGACGGGCGACGCCGTCGGCGGACCGGAGCTGACGACGGAGGCCGACGGTCCGGCCGCCGCCGTCGAGCGCGGCTTCTGATCAGTTCGCGCCGTCAGCCGAGGTCGCGCCGTCCGTGAGGAACGGTCCGGGCTCTTCGCCGGGCTGACCCGGCAGTGAGCCGACGAGACGGTCGAGCTCAGCGGCGTCGACGTCGATGCCCTGGTCGCTGAGACGGTCCGCCAGCGCTGCCCGGACGTCGAGGTCCGGGGTGAGGGACCGGTCTGCTGCGACCTGCACCAGGATGCCCTGGAGCCGGTCGTCGGTGCTGGCGTCGTGGACGTCCTGGCGCGGGTCGGTGTGCTCTGCGGTCATGGTGTCGGGTCCCATCGTGTCGGACGACGTGAGGTACGCCGTGCTCTCGACGGTACGCTACGGCGTCGCCGACACCTCCCGCAGGGGCTTGACGATCGGGCGCGGTTCACGAGTCATCGGAGCCTGGACGGGCTGAGTCCGGAGCCTGAGTCCGGGCCTGAAATGGATGAAGAGAGTACCGGTGGTGGGACTCGAACCCACACGTCTTTCGACAAAGCATGTTGAGTGCGCCCGGAGGGCTTTCCCACTCATCGCGGTACCGGTGGTGGGACTCGAACCCACACGTCTTTCGACAAAGCATTTTGAGTGCTCCGCGTCTGCCATTCCGCCACACCGGCGCGTCCGCCGCACGGCGAACAGCAACCTGCATCAGAGTACCGTAGGATTTGAGGGTGACCGAGCAAGAGACCCCTCCCGCAGCCCCACGGCGCGTCGTCGTCGCTGAGGACGAATCCCTCATCCGCCTCGACATCGTCGAGATCCTCCGCGACAACGGTTTCGAGGTCGTCGGCGAGGCCGGCGACGGCGAGACCGCTGTCGCCCTCGCGACGGAACTCCGTCCGGATCTCGTGATCATGGACGTCAAGATGCCTCAGCTCGACGGCATCTCCGCGGCCGAGCGCATCGGTAAGGCGCACATCGCCCCGGTGGTCCTCCTCACGGCCTTCAGCCAGAAGGAGCTCGTCGAGCGGGCGAGCGAGGCAGGCGCCCTCGCCTACGTCGTGAAGCCGTTCACGCCGAACGACCTCCTTCCCGCGATCGAGATCGCCCTCTCGCGCTACCAGCAGATCATCACCCTCGAGGCCGAGGTCGCCGACATGGTCGAGCGCTTCGAGACCCGCAAGCTCGTCGACCGGGCGAAGGGCCTCCTCAACGAGAAGATGGGCCTCACCGAGCCCGAGGCGTTCCGCTGGATCCAGAAGGCCTCCATGGACCGCCGCCTCACCATGCACGATGTCGCGCAGGCCATCATCGAGCAGCTCAGCGCCAAGAAGTAGCGCTCCTCCCTCGTCGCAAGA
This sequence comes from Plantibacter sp. CFBP 13570, assembly GCF_014841395.1. NCBI lineage: Bacteria > Bacillati > Actinomycetota > Actinomycetes > Micrococcales > Microbacteriaceae > Plantibacter > Plantibacter sp. CFBP 13570. The sequence continues at coordinate 15,641 of NZ_JACYTW010000009.1, forward strand.
GCGGCCCGTCCCCTCGGGGGCGGGCCGCTCTGCTGTGTCCGGTGCCGGGCTCGTCAGCCGGTCGGTGCGTCCTTGATGAGGTTCGTGATGCGGATCGTGGAGCACCGTCGTCCCTGCTCGTCGCTGACGGCGATCTCGTGCACGGTGAGCGAGCGACCGAGGTGGATCGGGGTGCAGACACCCGTCACGAGGCCCTCGGTGGCGGACCTGGTGTGCGTCGCGTTGATGTCGATGCCGACCGCGAGTTTGCCCGGGCCCGCGAAGAGGTTGGCGGCCATCGAGCCGAGGGACTCGCCGAGCACGACGTACGCCCCACCGTGCAGCAGCATCGCGGGTTGGGTGTTGCCCTCGACGGGCATGGTGGCGACGGATCGCTGCACCGTGAACTCGGTGAACTCGATGCCCATCTTGGCGGCGAGTGCGCCACTGCCCCTCGTCCGCAGGAACTCGAGTGCGTCGTCGGTCTCGTTCGTCATGTCCACCTTCGGATCGGGCCTGAGCCGTGTCGGCACCGGCTTGTAGGCTGGGCGCGTGTCGGAATCAGAAAAGCCTACCCTCCTCGTCGTCGACGGCCACTCGCTCGCGTTCCGGGCGTTCTACGCCCTGCCGGTCGACAGCTTCCAAACCCGCGACGGTCAGCACACGAACGCCATCCACGGCTTCATCTCCATGCTGATCAGCCTGCTCAAGAACGAGAACCCGAGCCACATCGCCGTGGCGTTCGACATCTCGCGCCGTTCCTTCCGCACCCGCGAGTACCCCGAGTACAAGGGCACGCGCGGTGAGACCCCGCCCGAGTTCAAGGGGCAGGTGCCGCTGCTCGAAGAGGCGCTCAAGGCGATGAACATCACGACGATCAGCAAGGAGGACTACGAGGCCGACGACATCCTCGCCACCCTCGCCAAGCAGGGCGCTGAGGACGGCTTCCGCGTGCTCGTCGTCTCCGGCGACCGCGACACCATCCAGCTCGTCACAGACGACGTCACTCTGCTGTACCCGTCGAGCCAGGGCGTCTCCGCGCTCACCCGGTACGACGGCGCCAAGGTCTTCGAGCGCTACGGCATCCGCCCGGAGCAGTACCCGGAGATCGCGGCACTCGTCGGCGAGACGAGCGACAACCTCCCGGGCATCCCGAAGGTCGGCGAGAAGACCGCCGTGAAGTGGCTCAACCAGTTCGGTTCCCTCGAGCAGATCCTCGAGCGCGCCGACGAGATCACCGGCAAGGTGGGGGAGAGCCTCCGCGAGCACAAGGAGAACGCGGTCCGCAACCGCCGCCTCAACCGGCTCCTCACCGATGTCGAACTGCCCGTCGGACCGAAGGACCTCGAACGCCGACCGATCGACGCGGACGCGGTGGCGGCCGTCTTCGGGCGGCTCGAGTTCCGCACGCTGCTCGATCGGGTCCTCAAACTCGACGGGCTCGAGGCCAACACGGATGTGTCCGCACCGCAGGCGGGCGGCGTGGTCATGCCACCGCAGAAGGAGCTGCTCGACGAAGAGCTCGAGGCGTGGATCACCCGTGCCGTCGCCGCACATCCCGCCGGGATCGGTCTCCACCTCGACCTCGACGGTGGCCTCCCGGTCGCAGCCGGCCTCGCGACCCCCACGGAGATCGTCTCGCTCGCCTGGCGTCCCGGTGAAGCCGACTACGCGCCGCTCGAAGCGTGGTTGGCGAGCGACGCCCCGAAGATCATGCACGACGCCAAGCCGCAGCTCCAGGCGGTCACGCGTGCCGGCCTGACGGTCGACGGTCTCGGCTACGACACCGCGGTCGCCGGCTGGCTCCTGCGTCCGAGCGGCGGCGACAAGACCATCGCCGACCTCATCACCCGCTATCTCGACGAGTCGATGCCCGTCGCCGACCCGAACCAGCTCGTCCCAGAGACCGACCCCGTCGGCGCCGGCGGTACCGCCTGGTACGCCCTCCGGGTCGCCGAGGCCACCCGCACGGCACTCGACGCAGGGTCGCTCGGCGTGCTGCTCGACATGGAACTGCCGGTCCTCCAGGTGCTGGCCCACATGGAGCTGACCGGGGTGACGGTCGACCACGACATCCTGAGCGGCCTGTCCGAGCAGCTCGGGAACCGGGCGGCGGAGCTCGCGAGCAACGCGTATGCGGAGATCGGCCGCGAGGTCAACCTCGGATCACCGAAGCAGCTGCAGGAGGTCCTCTTCGACCAGCTCGCCATGCCGAAGACACGCGCCAACAAGACGGGCTTCTCGACCGACGCCGGCGCCCTGGCCGATCTCCAGGAGAAGAGCCCGCACCCGTTCCTCGGGCTCCTGCTCGAGCACCGCGATGCGACGAAGCTCCGCCAGATCGTGGAGACGCTCGACAAGGCGATCACGCCCGACGGCCGTATCCACACGACGTACGTGCAGATCGGGACCAGCACCGGTCGAATCTCCTCGACCGACCCGAACCTGCAGAACATCCCCGTGCGCACCGAGGAAGGACGCCGCATCCGCGCCGCCTTCCAAGCCGGCTCCGGGTACGAGACCCTACTGACCGCCGACTACTCGCAGATCGAGATGCGGATCATGGCGCACCTCTCCGGCGATGCCGGCCTCATCGAGGCGTTCAAGTCCGGCGAGGACCTCCACCGCTTCGTCGGCGCGCGTATCTTCGGCGTCGCCGCCGAGGACGTGACCCCCGCGATGCGCAACAAGGTCAAGGCGATGTCGTACGGACTCGCCTACGGTCTGAGCGCGTTCGGGCTCTCGAAGCAGCTGCGGATCTCGAGCGCTGAGGCGAAGCAGCTCATGGTCGACTACTTCGAGCGCTTCGGTGCGGTCCGCGACTACCTGCGCAACGTCGTCGAGCAGGCGAAACTCGACGGCTACACCGAGACGATCTTCGGTCGTCGCAGGCTCTTCCCCGAGCTCTCGAGCCCCAACCGACTGGTCAGGGAGAACGCCGAACGCCAGGCGCTGAACGCCCCGATCCAGGGTTCGGCCGCCGACATCATGAAGCGCGCCATGATCGGCATCGAGTCCGAGCTGCGGTCCGAGTCCCTCAGCTCGCAGATGATGCTGCAGGTGCACGACGAACTGATCTTCGAGGTCGCCGAGGGGGAGTGGGACGCCCTGGAGCGCATCGTCCGAGCGCAGATGGCCGGCGCCGCCGAGCTGTCGGTACCGCTGGAGGTCCAGATCGGCCGCGGCCACGATTGGGACGCCGCAGCCCACTGAGCGCCCTGCGGGTCCGCACCCGGGCGTCGGGCGGGTGCGGACTAGGCTCGACGTCATGTCCCACGAAGAACCTCGTCAGAGCACACCGATCGACGCCATCGCCGAGAGCTGGGTGGAGACCCTCGTCCACCTGAAACCGGAGGTCGGCACCTACATCGGCCGCACGGACGTCGGCGGGCGGTACGGCGATTACTCGCCTGCCGGCCACGAGGCCTACATCGAAGCGGCATCGCGCACGCTTCGCGAGCTGCGGTCGGCCGCACCGGTCGACGCTGTCGACCGCGTCACCCAGACCGACCTCTCGGCGGAGCTGGAACTCGACCTCGCCTCGTCGGAGGCCGGTCTCCAGTACCGCGACCTCAACGTGATCGCGTCGCCGTCGCAGGAGCTGCGCGACGTCTTCGACCTGATGCCGACCGCGACGGTCGAGGACTGGAGCACCATCCGGACCCGCCTCGGCGCGTTGCCGGACGCGGTCGACGGGTACATCGAGACCCTGCGCGAGGGCATCGCCCGGGGGATCACCCCGGCACGCCGCCAGGTGGCTGAGGTGTACGAGCAGGTCCTCCGCACCGGCGCCGACGACGGCTTCTTCATCGGCTTCGCCGCCAACGCCGGTCCGGCGGACGGCCAGCTCCCGGCGTCCCTCGCCGCCGAACTCTCGACGGGTGCCGGCGCCGCAGCCGTCGCCTACAACCGTCTGGCGGACTTCCTCGCGCACGAACTGCTGCCTGCTGCAACCCAGGAGGACGCCATCGGCCGCGAACTCTACGCGCTGCAGTCCCGCCGCTTCCTCGGCGCGACGGTCGACCTCGACGAGAGCTACGAGTGGGGTATCGAGGAACTGGCGCGCATGGTGTCGGAGCAGGAGGCGATCGCGAACGAGATCCTCCCCGGCGCGTCCGTCGAGGAGGCGGTCGCCTTCCTCGAACAGGATCCGGCGCGCAAGCTGCACGGCACCGACGCGCTTCAGCGGTGGATGCAGGAGACGAGCGACCGTGCGGTCGAGGAGCTGGGGCGCACGCACTTCGACATCCCGCAGGAGATCCGCGCGCTCGAGTGCATGATCGCGCCGACGCAGGAGGGCGGGATCTACTACACCGGTCCGACGGACGACTTCTCACGCCCTGGCCGCATGTGGTGGTCCGTCCCCGCCGGCGTCACCGAGTTCGACACGTGGCGCGAGCTCACGACCGTCTACCACGAGGGTGTGCCAGGACATCACCTGCAGATCGGGCAGGCCGTCGTCAACCGGAAGACGCTCAACCTCTGGCGTCGACAGCTCGCCGGCACCTCCGGCCACGCCGAGGGCTGGGCCCTCTACGCCGAGCGCCTGATGGAGCAGCTCGGATACCTCGACGACCCGGCGGACCGTCTGGGCATGCTCGACGGTCAGCGGATGCGCGCGGCCCGCGTCGTCCTCGACATCGGGGTGCACCTCGGCAAGCCGCTCCCGGACGGCAGCGGGACCTGGACCGCCGAGTACGCCTTCGACTTCATGGGTCGCAACGTCAACATGTCGCCGGAGTTCGTCCGGTTCGAGGTCAACCGGTACCTCGGTTGGCCCGGCCAGGCGCCGTCGTACAAGATCGGCCAGCGCATCTGGGAACAGCTCCGCGACGACGCGGCCCGCCGCGCCGGGGACGCCTTCGACATCAAGGACTTCCACCGTCGGGCACTGGACCTCGGTGGCGTCGGGCTCGACACGCTGCGGTCGGCGATGCTCGGATGACGGCCGAACGGATCGTCGTCGCCGGCGCGTCCGGGTTCATCGGGCGTCGTCTGGTCGAGTCGTTCCGGGCCGACGGCGCCACCGTCTCCGTCATCGGGCGCGGTGCCGCCGACGCGCGGTGGGGTGACCACGCGGGCATCGCCCGGCTGGTCGACGGCGCGGACCTCTTGGTCAACCTCGCCGGGAAGAGCGTGAACTGTCGCTACACCCCGTCGAATCGTGCCGAGATCCTCCGGTCCCGCGTGGACACGACGACGGAGCTGGCGCGGGCGGTGCGTGCAGCCGCTGCGCCTCCGCCGCTCTGGATCAATTCGTCGACCGCCACGATCTACCGCCATGCCGACGACCGCCCGATGACGGAGGCCGACGGTGAGATCGGTTCCGGGTTCTCCGTCGACGTCGCGACCGCCTGGGAGCAGGCGTTCTTCGCGGACGAGCTGCCCGGGACACGACGGGTCGCCCTCCGCATCGCGATCGTCCTGGGCGACGGCGGAGCACTCACCCCGCTCAAGTGGTTGGCGCGCCTCGGCCTCGGCGGACCCCAACTGGACGGTCACTGGCCCCGTTCCCGATCGCGTCGTGCCGCCGGCACGGATCACCGCTTCGGGACGCCGGGCGGGCGGCAGCGGTTCAGCTGGATCCATCTGGACGACGTCGTCGGCATCGTCCGGTTCCTCCGTGGCCATCCCGAACTCGACGGCGTCGTCAACGTGACGTCCCCGAACCCCACCGACAACCGCGGATTCATGCGGACCGTGCGGTACGTGCTCGGGATGCCGGTCGGCCTCCCCGCACCCCGCTGGTTGCTGGAGATCGGGATGTCCATCCTGCGTACCGAGAGCGAGCTGGTCCTGAAGAGTCGCTGGGCGATGCCGGAGCGGTTGCTGCAGGCGGGCTACCAATTCAGGCACCCGACGCTCGATCCAGCGCTGCGGGACATCCTCTCCGACCGTGGCTTGCCTGCACACCCGGAAAATCGCTAGACTGGACTGTCACAATTGTGACGTCCTATCCGCCTGCCCGTCTCGCAGAGCGACACCGATCCCCGGATCGGTTCACACAACAGCATCGCTTCGATCAACGTCCGTGGTCATCCACGGGTCCGGAGCCGTGCGCGAGGCCGGCCTGAATCATTGTCCACCTGGAGCAATTACTACATGACAAGCGCAACGACCGCCCCCAAGCAGGTCGCAATCAACGACATCGGATCTGCTGAGGACTTCCTCGCAGCGGTCGAAAAGACTCTGAAGTTCTTCAACGACGGCGACCTCATCGAGGGCACCGTCGTGAAGATCGACCGCGACGAGGTCCTCCTCGACGTCGGCTACAAGACCGAGGGTGTCATCCCCTCGCGTGAACTCTCCATCAAGCACGACGTCGACCCCTCCGAGGTCGTCAACGTCGGCGACACGATCGAGGCTCTCGTTCTCCAGAAGGAGGACAAGGAAGGCCGTCTGATCCTGTCGAAGAAGCGCGCGCAGTACGAGCGTGCTTGGGGCGACGTGGAGAAGATCAAGGAATCCGACGGCGTCGTCACCGGTTCGGTCATCGAGGTCGTCAAGGGCGGCCTCATCGTCGACATCGGCCTCCGTGGCTTCCTCCCGGCTTCGCTCATCGAGCTGCGCCGCGTCCGCGACCTCACGCCGTACCTCGGCCAGGAGATCGAGGCGAAGATCCTCGAGCTCGACAAGAACCGCAACAACGTGGTCCTGTCGCGCCGTGCGCTCCTCGAGCAGACGCAGTCCGAGAGCCGCACCACCTTCCTCAACAACCTCCAGAAGGGACAGGTCCGCAAGGGCGTCGTCTCCTCGATCGTCAACTTCGGCGCGTTCGTCGACCTCGGCGGCGTCGACGGTCTCGTCCACGTCTCCGAGCTCAGCTGGAAGCACATCGAGCACGCCAGCGAGGTCGTCGAGGTCGGTCAGGAAGTCACCGTCGAGATCCTCGAGGTCGACCTGGACCGCGAGCGCGTCTCGCTGTCGCTCAAGGCGACCCAGGAGGACCCGTGGCAGGTCTTCGCCCGCACCCACGCCATCGGCCAGGTTGCACCGGGTAAGGTCACCAAGCTCGTCCCGTTCGGTGCGTTCGTCCGCGTCGCAGACGGCATCGAGGGCCTCGTGCACATCTCGGAGCTCTCCGGCAAGCACGTCGAGCTCGCCGAGCAGGTCGTGTCGGTCGGCGAAGAGGTCTTCGTCAAGGTCATCGACATCGACCTCGAGCGTCGCCGCATCTCGCTGAGCCTCAAGCAGGCCAACGAGGGTGTCGACCCCGAGGGCACCGAGTTCGACCCGGCCCTCTACGGCATGCTCACGGAGTACGACGAACTCGGGAACTACAAGTACCCCGAGGGCTTCGACGCCGAGACGCAGGAGTGGAAGGAAGGCTTCGACGCCGAGCGCGAGAAGTGGGAGCAGGACTACGCTGCCGCCCAGGCTCGTTGGGAAGCGCACAAGAAGCAGGTCGCTGCCGCAGCCGTCGAAGAGGCCAACCAGGCTTCCTCCTCGACCGCGTCCTCGTCGGCCGGTTCCTCGTTCTCGAGCGACTCCGCCGGCGGCGGCACGCTCGCTGACGACGAGTCCCTCGCGGCCCTCCGCGAGAAGCTCTCGAGCAACTAGTCCCACCAGCACCGACCAGCGTCGGTGTCCAGCAGGGGGTCGCCTTCGGGCGGCTCCCTGCTGCGTTGTGCGAGGGGCGCTCGTCGAAGGCGCTGCACGCTCCGCGGGTACGCTGGCTGACATGTACCTCATCGGCCTCACCGGCGGGATCGCCTCCGGCAAATCGACCATCGCGGCCCGGCTCGCTGAACACGGCGCCGTCGTCATCGACGCGGACGTCCTCTCACGAGAGGCCGTCGAGCCGGGGACCCCGGGACTGGCCGCCATCGCGAAGCGCTTCGGTGCCGACGTGATCGGGCCCGACGGAGCACTCGACCGCGCTGCGCTCGGCTCCATCGTCTTCGCCGACGACCAGGCGCGGGCCGACCTCAACGCCATCGTGCACCCGGAGGTCAAGCGGTGTTCACAGGCCCGGATCGCCGAAGCCTCGAGCGACCCCGGTGCCGTCGTCGTCTACGACGTCCCGCTGCTCGTCGAGACCGGCCGCGCAGACGAGTTCGACCTCGTGGTCGTCGCCGCAGCTCCGGAGGGGGAGCGCGCCCGTCGGCTCGTCGACCTCCGCGGGCTCGACCGGGGCGAGGCGGAACGACGGATCGCGGCCCAGGCGACCGAGGAGCAGCGCGCCGCCGTCGCCGACGTGGTGATCGACACCGCCGGCTCGCTCGAGCACACTCTCAGCCAGGTCGACGCGGTCTGGCACCGCGCCGCCGCGGCCGCTGTACCGGCGCCCGACCGTCAGGACGGCGTCTGAGCGCTTCACCCGCTCCGCTGTGGGCGAAGCGGGGCAGTGGTGTCGGTGGTCCTCCGTAGACTCGGAGCATGGAACCAACACGCGCCGTCCGCCCCTTCGAGGTGATCAGCGAGTACGAGCCGAGCGGCGACCAGCCCGCCGCCATCGAGCAGCTGTCCGGGCGCATCAACGCCGGCGAGACCGACGTCGTCCTGTTGGGCGCCACGGGTACCGGTAAGTCCGCGACGACCGCCTGGCTCATCGAAGCCGTCCAGCGCCCGACGCTCGTCCTGGCACACAACAAGACGCTCGCGGCCCAGCTGGCGAACGAGTTCCGCGAGCTCATGCCGAACAACGCGGTCGAGTACTTCGTCTCCTACTACGACTACTACCAGCCCGAGGCGTACGTCCCACAGACCGACACCTTCATCGAGAAGGACTCGTCGATCAACGCCGAGGTCGAGCGACTGCGGCACTCGACCACCAACTCGCTGCTGAGCCGTCGCGACGTCATCGTCGTGTCGACCGTGTCGTGCATCTACGGTCTCGGTGCGGCGGAGGAGTACCTGGAGGCGATGGCGGCGCTGCAGGTCGGGCAGAACATCGGGCGCGACCGCCTCATCCGCAAGTTCGTCGGCATGCAGTACAACCGCAACGACGTCGACTTCTCGCGCGGCAACTTCCGTGTGCGCGGCGACACCATCGAGATCATCCCGGTCTACGAGGAGCTCGCGATCCGCATCGAATTCTTCGGCGACGAGATCGAGGCCCTCTACGCCCTGCACCCGCTCACCGGCGACGTCGTGAAGAAGCTCGACGCGGTGTCGGTGTTCCCGGCCTCCCACTACGCCGCCAGCCCGCAGACGATCCAGCGCGCCATCGGCACCATCCAGGAGGAGCTGGCGGAGCGGCTCCAGTCGCTCGAACGCGAGGGCAAGCTCCTCGAGGCGCAGCGGCTCCGCATGCGGACCACTTTCGACCTCGAGATGATGCAGCAGATCGGCTTCTGCTCCGGCATCGAGAACTACTCGCGCCACATCGACGGTCGCTCGGCCGGTGAGGCACCGAACTGCCTCCTCGACTACTTCCCCGACGACTTCCTCACCGTCATCGACGAGTCGCATGTCACCGTCCCGCAGATCGGCGCGATGTTCGAGGGCGACGCCTCCCGCAAGCGCACCCTCGTCGAGCACGGGTTCCGACTCCCGAGCGCGATGGACAACCGCCCGCTCCGGTGGGACGAGTTCAAGAACCGCGTCGGCCAGACGGTGTACCTCTCGGCGACGCCGGGCAAGTACGAGATGGGCATCGCGGACGGCATCGTCGAGCAGATCATCCGCCCGACCGGCCTCGTCGACCCGGCGATCATCGTCAAGCCCTCCAACGGCCAGATCGACGACCTCCTCGAGGAGATCCGGGTCCGCGCCGAGCGCGACGAACGCGTCCTCGTCACCACCCTCACCAAGAAGATGGCGGAGGAGCTCACCGACTTCCTGACCGAGGCCGGCGTGCGCGTCCGCTACCTGCACTCCGACGTCGACACCCTCCGGCGGGTCGAGCTGTTGAGCGAACTCCGGCAGGGCGTCTACGACGTCCTCATCGGCATCAACCTGCTGCGCGAGGGGCTCGACCTCCCGGAGGTCTCGCTCGTGGCGATCCTCGACGCCGACAAGGAGGGCTTCCTCCGCTCGTCGACCTCGCTCATCCAGACCATCGGTCGTGCCGCCCGCAACGTGTCCGGCGAGGTCCACATGTACGCCGACGTCCTGACCGACTCGATGAAGCGCGCGATCGAGGAGACGGACCGTCGCCGCGAGAAGCAGGTCGCCTACAACGAGGAGCGCGGGATCGATCCGCAGCCGCTGCGCAAGCGGATCGCCGACATCACCGAGGCGCTCGCCCGTGAGGGCGCAGACACCGCGGCGCTGCTCGCCGGACGCGACAACGGCAAGAAGAAGAGCCCGACGCCGAACCTGCGTCGGGAGGGCATCGCCGCCGAGGGCGCGAACGACCTCGAGTCGATCATCGCGGACCTCAACGCCCAGATGCTGGCCGCCGCGGCGGAGCTCAAGTTCGAACTCGCCGGCCGTCTCCGCGACGAGGTCTCCGAACTCAAGCAGGAACTTCGACAGATGGCCAAGGCCGGGCACATCTAGTCCGGCGCTTCGCTGAGAGCGCAGTACCACAGACACCGCTCGGGAGTCCGGTGTCGGTGGTGCTGCGTAGACTCGAAGGGTGTCAATTGCCAAGGTAGATCACCACTCCACGCTCAGCGTCCGCGGTGCCCGCGTCCACAATCTTCAGAACGTCGACCTCGAGATCCCGCGCGACTCGCTCGTCGTCTTCACGGGTCTCTCGGGCTCGGGGAAGTCCTCACTCGCCTTCGACACGATCTTCGCCGAGGGCCAGCGACGCTACGTCGAGTCGCTCTCGGCGTACGCCCGCCAGTTCCTCGGTCAGGTCGACCGCCCGGACGTCGACTTCATCGAGGGCCTGAGCCCCGCGGTCTCGATCGACCAGAAGTCCACGAACCGCAACCCCCGGTCGACCGTCGGGACGATCACCGAGGTCTACGACTACATGCGGCTGCTCTGGGCGCGCATCGGCGTCCCGCACTGCCCGGTCTGCGGCGAGGTCATCCAGCGCCAGACGGTGCAGCAGATCGCCGACCAGCTGATGGAGCTCGAGGAGCGACGCCGCTACCAGATCGTCGCCCCCGTCGTGAGCCAGAAGAAGGGCGAGTTCGTCGACCTCTTCAAGGAGCTCTCGGCCAAGGGCTTCGCGCGCGCCATCGTCGACGGCGAGGCGATCCAGCTCGCGGAACCGCCGACCCTCAAGAAGCAGGTCAAGCACGACATCGCGGTCGTCGTCGACCGCCTCGTCGCCGGGCCCGAGATCCTCGGTCGCCTGACCGACTCCCTCGAGACGGCACTGCAGCTCACCGACGGCCTCGTGACGATCAACTTCGTCGACGAAGAGGGCGACGACGCCTGGAGCACCTTCTCCGAGAAGCTCTCCTGCCCGAACAACCACCCGTTGCAGCTGACCGAGATCGAGCCGCGGACGTTCTCGTTCAACGCACCGTTCGGTGCCTGCCCGGAGTGCTCGGGCCTCGGCACGCGCATGTCGGTCGACGCGGAGCTGCTCCTCGGCGACGAGGAACTCAGCATCAACGAGGGCGTCATCGTCCCGTGGACCACCCAGGGCAAGGGGCTCTACCAGTACTACGAGAAGCTGCTCGACGGGCTGGCCCGCGACCTCGACTTCTCGCTCGACACCCCCTGGCGCGACCTGCCTTCCAAGGTCCAGGAGGCGGTGCTCCGCGGCGACAACTTCAAGGTCAAGGTCAAGTGGAAGAACCGCTTCGGCCGCGAGATGAGCTACTCCTCGGGCTTCGAGGGCGTCATCCCGTACATCGAGCGTCAGTACCTCCAGGCCGACACCGACAGCCAGCGCGTGCGCTGGTCCGAGTACCTGCGCGAAGTCCCGTGCCAGGTCTGCGGCGGTCGTCGCCTGAAGCCGGAGGTCCTCTCCGTCCTGATCCACGACCACAACATCGCCGAGGTCGCCGAGCTGAGCCTCTCCGACGCCCGCGCGTTCATGGACCGCCTCGAGCTGAGCGACCGCGAGGCCCACATCGCCGCGCAGGTGCTGCGCGAGATCAAGGTCCGACTCGACTTCCTCATCCAGGTCGGACTCAACTACCTCGATCTGGCCCGGACCGCCGGCTCCCTCTCGGGCGGCGAGGCGCAGCGCATCCGCCTCGCGACGCAGATCGGCTCGGGACTCACCGGCGTGCTCTACGTCCTCGACGAACCGAGCATCGGCCTGCACCAGCGCGACAACCGCCGCCTCATCGAGACCCTCGTGGCCCTGCGCGACCTCGGCAACACGCTGATCGTCGTCGAACACGACGAGGACACCATCCGCACCGCCGACTGGATCGTCGACATCGGTCCCGGCGCGGGCGTCAACGGCGGCCGCGTCGTGCACTCCGGGTCGTACGAGGCGCTCGAGGCCAACACCGAGTCCCTCACCGGCGACTACCTCTCCGGCCGCAAGGCCATCGAGATCCCGGCGAAGCGTCGTCCGATCGACACGAAGCGTCAGATCCAGGTGATCGGAGCGCAGGCCAACAACCTGAAGAAGGTCAGCGCGGACTTCCCGCTCGGAGTCCTCACCGCCGTCACCGGCGTGAGCGGTTCCGGGAAGTCCTCGCTCGTCAACGACGTCCTGTACCGGGTCCTGGCGAACAAGCTGAACGGCGCGCGCAAGCTGCCCGGCAAGCACACCAGGGTCACGGGTCTGGAGCACCTCGACAAGGTGGTCCACGTCGACCAGGCGCCCATCGGCCGCACCCCTCGCTCGAACCCTGCCACGTACACCGGCGTCTTCGACAAGATCCGCAACCTCTTCGCGGAGACGCAGGAGGCCAAGGTCCGCGGCTACCTCGCCGGACGGTTCAGCTTCAACGTCAAGGGCGGCCGCTGTGAGGCCTGCTCGGGCGACGGCACGATCAAGATCGAGATGAACTTCCTGCCCGACGTCTACGTCGCCTGCGAGGTGTGCGGGGGAGCGCGGTACAACCGCGACACCCTGACCATCCACTACAAGGGCAAGAACATCGCCGAGGTCCTCGACATGCCGATCGCCGAGGCTGCCGACTTCTTCGAGCCGATCTCCTCGATCCACCGGTTCCTGAAGACGCTCGTCGAGGTCGGCCTGGGCTACGTCCGTCTCGGCCAGAGCGCCACGACGCTGTCCGGCGGCGAGGCCCAGCGCGTCAAGCTCGCGACGGAGCTGCAGCGGCGGAGCAACGGGCGCAGTGTCTACGTCCTCGACGAGCCGACCACGGGTCTGCACTTCGAAGACGTCCGGAAGCTGCTGCTTGTCCTCGGCGGGCTCGTCGACAAGGGCAACACGGTCATCGTGATCGAGCACAACCTCGACGTCATCAAGTCCGCCGACTGGCTCATCGACATGGGCCCCGAGGGTGGAGCCGGTGGCGGGACGGTCCTCGCCACGGGAACACCCGAGCACCTCGCGACGGTCCCCGGCAGCCACACGGGCTTCTTCCTGAACGAACTGTTCGAGGCAGAGGCCGGCGGCAGCCGCAAGGCGGGCTGACGTGGTGGCCGTCCGCGGCGGAAGTGGTCTGGCGTACCGGCCGAAGGCGGGGGAGATCCCCACCATGCCCGGCGTGTACCGCTTCAGCGACGACTCGGGCCGGGTGCTCTACGTCGGCAAGGCGATGAACCTCCGGGCGAGGCTCAGCAACTACTTCGCGCCCCTGCACACGCTGCACGAGCGAACGCGCCGCATGGTGACGACCGCGACCGGGGTCACCTGGACGACGGTCGGCAGCGACGTCGAGGCGCTGCAGCTCGAGTACACGTGGATCAAGGAGTACGACCCGCCGTTCAACGTCAAGTTCCGCGACGACAAGTCGTACCCGTACCTCGCGGTCACCCTCGGTGACGAGGCGCCGCGCGTCATGGTCACCCGGAACACCCGGATCCCGGGGGCCAAGTACTTCGGTCCGTACCCGAAGATCTGGGCCGTCCACGACACGGTCGACCTCATGATCAAGGTCTTCCCGATCCGCACCTGCTCCGACTCGGCGTACAAGCGGGCCATGGCCTCGGGGAAGCCCTGTTTCCCCGGACAGATCGGGCGGTGCGGCGGCCCGTGCTCCGGCAAGGTCACCATCGAGGAACACCGCGCGATCGTCGACGACTTCGTCTCGTTCATGGTCGGCAACGACCGCCGGTTCACGACGCGCATCACCGCCGACATGAAGGCCGCCGCGGCCCGCCAGGACTACGAGTCCGCGGCCGTCTACCGGGATCAGCTCCAGGCGCTCGACCAGGTGCTCGCGAAGAGCGCGGTCGTCCTGCGCGACGCCGTGGACGCCGACCTGTTCGGCATCGACCACGACGAGCTCGCCGCGTCGGTGCAGCAGTTCATCGTCCGTGGCGGCCGCATCCGCGGTGTACGGTCGTGGACCGTCGACAAGGAGCTCGACATGTCGACCGCCGAGCTCGTCGACAGCGTCGTCCAACGGGTGTACGCCGCCGCGAGTGGGACCGAGGTCCCGCGAGAGGTGCTCGTCCCGGAACTGCCGGACGACGCCGAGAGCCTCGAGGACTGGCTGGCCGAACGCCGCGGCTCGAAGGTCGCCCTCCGCGTCGCCCAGCGCGGCGAGAAGGCGACGCTCATGGAGACCGCGGTCGTCAACGCCAAGCAGGCCCTCATGCTCTACAAGACCCGGCGCAGCTCCGACTTCGTCGCCCGGACGCAGGCACTCGAGGACATCCGCGATGCGCTCGGGATGCCCGAGGCGCCGCTGCGGATCGAGTGCTTCGACGTGTCACACCTGAGCGGTACCAACATCGTGGCGTCGATGGTGGTCTTCGAGGACGGGCTGTCCCGCAAGGACGAGTACCGTCGCTTCGGCGTCGCCGAGTCCACCGACGACACCGACTCGATCTACCAGGTCGTCTCCCGGCGACTCGCACACCTCACGTCGTCCGAGCCCGTCGAGACGGTCGACGAGACCACGGGGGAGCGCAAGCGCCGGAAGTTCACCTATCCGCCGCAGCTCCTCATCGTCGACGGCGGGCAACCGCAGGTCGCCGCTGCCGCGCGTGCGCTGGAGGAGTCCGGCCTGACCGGGATCACCCTGTGCGGACTGGCGAAGCGACTGGAGGAGATCTGGTTGCCTGAGGACCCGTATCCGGTGATCCTGCCGCGGGGGAGCGAAGCGCTGTTCCTCCTCCAGCGGGTCCGCGACGAGGCGCACCGGTTCGCCATCAGTTTCCAGCGACAGAAGCGGAAGCGCGACATCTCGACCGTCCTCGGTGAGATCCCCGGGCTCGGTCCGGCGAAGGTCCGCGAGCTGCTCAAGCACTTCGGATCCGTCGCCCGCTTGAAGACCGCGACGCCGGCCGAGATCACCGAGGTCAAGGGCATCGGCGACAAACTGGCGGCCACGGTGCACGAGGCGTTGACCTCCGGCTCCGCACAGCCCTCGCAGGCCTCGCGGAATGGGTAGGCTGGGACTTCAGACCTTCGAGGAAAGCGTGTCGATGACCCCGGGCCAGCCGCAGCACCAGCAGGAAGTCCTCATCGTCACGGGGATGTCCGGCGCCGGACGCTCCACCGTCGCGAACGCGCTCGAGGATCTCGGCTGGTACGTCGTCGACAACCTGCCCCCGCAGATGCTCCGCCCCCTCGTCGACCTCGCCGAGCGCGCCGGATCACGTCTGCCGCGGATCGCCGCGGTGGTCGACGTCCGCGGCCGCGACTTCTTCAGCGAGCTGCAGGAGATCGTGCCGGCGCTCCGGGGCGGGACGCACCTCCGCATGATCTTCCTGGAGGCGACCGACGCGGCGCTCGTCCGCCGGTTCGAAGCCGTCCGCAGGCCGCACCCGCTGCAGGGCGAGGGAACGATCCTCGACGGCATCGTGGCGGAGCGTCACCGACTGAGCGAGATCCGTGAGTCGAGCGACGTCATCATCGACACGAGCGACCTCAACATCCACCAGCTCGCCACGACCACGCGTGAGCTCTTCGCCGGCGCGGAGACACCGGGTGTCCAGGTCACCGTGCTGAGCTTCGGGTTCAAATACGGCCTGCCCCCTGATGCGGACCTCGTCGCCGACATGCGGTTCCTCCCGAACCCGTTCTGGGTTCCGGAGCTGCGTGCGTTGAGCGGTCAGGACCCCGAGGTCAGTGAGTACGTGCTCTCGCAGACCGGAGCCGCCGAGTTCCTCGAGAGCTACGCCCACGCCCTCGAACCCGTCCTCGCCGGGTACCAGCGTGAGAACAAGCGTCACGTCACCATCGCCGTCGGCTGCACGGGGGGCAAGCACCGCTCGGTCGCGGTCGCCCTCGAACTCGCCGACCGGCTGCGGAACCAGTCCGGCGTCGCCGTACACGTCCGGCACCGAGACCTCGGGCGCGAATGACGCCCACAGGCCCGACGCAGCCGCGGCGGAGCCCGAACGGTCCGAGGCACCACGCCTCCGGATCGCGAACATGCAGGATCGACGCCGCACTCCGACGGCGCGATCACGACAGATAGGAACCACCGTGGCCCTCACCGCCGACGTCAAGAACGAACTGGCGCTCGTCCGCGAGACCCGCAACTCGGTCCGAGCGGCCGAACTCGCGTCCCTGCTCCGCTTCTCCGGCGGACTCCACACGATCTCCGGACGCGTGGCGATCGAAGCCGAACTCGACAGTCCGACCCTCGCGCAGCGGGTGCGGCGCGACATCGGCGAGCTCTACGGGATCCGCAGCGAGATCCTCGTGCAGAACCCCGGCAGCTCGGGCAAGCCGAGCCTGTTCGTGGTGCGCGTCATCGAGGGTGGCGAGACCCTCGCCCGGCAGACCGGACTCCTCGACGCCCGGCGGCGTGCGGTCCGCGGGCTGCCGAACCGGCTGACCACCGGGTCGCGCGACGAACTCGCCGCCGTTTGGCGGGGCGCGTTCCTCGCCACCGGGTCCCTCACCGACCCCGGCCGATCCGCGTCACTGGACGTCGTGTGCCCCGGTAACGAGTCCGCGATGGCGCTCGTCGGTGCCGCCGGCCGCATCGGTGTCTCCGCGAAGGCGCGGGAGGTCCGCGGCATCCACCGTGTCGTCATCCGCGAGGGCGACGCGATCAGCGGCATGCTGTCGCTCATGGGTGCCACCGGCACCGTCACCTCCTGGGAGGAGATGCGGCAGCGCAAGGAGGTCCGGGCGACCGCGAACCGACTCGTCAACTTCGACGACGCCAACCTGCGCCGCTCCGCCCAGGCGGCCGTGGCGGCCTGCGCGCGCGTCGAGCGCGCCCTCGAGATCCTGGGCGACGAGGTGCCCGACCACCTGCAGTACGCCGGTGCCCTGCGCCTCGACCACCGTGAGGCCAGCCTCGACGAACTGGGCCACTTCGCCGACCCTCCGATGACGAAGGACGCCATCGCCGGCCGCATCCGGCGCCTGCTCGCCATGGCGGACAAGCACGCGAGCGATCTCGGCATCCCGGGCACCGACGCCAACCTCCCGGCGGATTACGAGGACTGAAACAGCTCGTGAATCCTCGCCGACCCGCCATCGTCGCGGTTCGTCATGCTGGGAACAAGCCCCGACTCCCGACGGTTGCCGCTCACTAGACTGGGTGATGACGCTCAGAGCCGTGTGCAGACAGCGCACGGGACAACACGAGGAGATCACGAAGAATGGCTGTTTACTCACTGCCCGAATTGCCGTACGACTACAGTGCGCTCGAGCCGCACATCAGTGCGACCATCACCGAGCTCCACCACGACAAGCACCACGCCACCTACGTGGCCGGCGCGAACACGGCCCTCGAGAAGCTCGCTGAGGCCCGCGACGCCAACGACTTCACGAACGTCAACAAGCTCGAGAAGGACCTCGCGTTCAACCTCGGCGGTCACGTCAACCACACCATCTGGTGGAACAACCTCTCCCCGGACGGCGGCGACAAGCCGACCGGTGAGCTCGAGTCGGCCGTCGACGAGTACTTCGGCAGCTTCGACAAGTTCCAGGCGCACTTCACCGCCGCGGCGCTCGGCGTGCAGGGATCCGGATGGGCCGCGCTCACCTGGGACACCCTCGGTCAGCGCATCAACATCCAGCAGTTCTTCGACCAGCAGGGCAACTTCCCGGCCGGCACCGTCCCGCTGCTGCTGCTCGACGTCTGGGAGCACGCCTACTACCTCGACTACAAGAACGTCCGCGCCGACTACGTCAAGGCGTTCTGGAACATCGTCAACTGGGCCGACGTCCAGGCACGCTTCGAGGTCGCGCGCAAGCAGACCAACGGCCTGCTGGTACTGTCGTAGTTGACCGGTCCGTCCCGGTCCCACGGGCCGGGACGGACCACTTTCCTCCTCACTCGGGGAGGGCGCTCACTCCGAGCAGACCGTACAATCGCGCCGTCTGGCGCCTCAGTATCAGGAGTCATCTGTGTCCGTCAAGATCGGCATCAACGGCTTCGGCCGCATCGGCCGCAACTTCTTCCGCGCCGCCCTCGCCAAGGGCAGCGACCTCGAGATCGTCGCTGTCAACGACCTCACCGACAACAAGGCGCTCGCCCACCTCCTGAAGTACGACTCCATCACGGGTCGTCTGGACGCCACGGTCGAGCTCGACGGCGACAAGATCATCGTCAACGGCAAGCCCATCATCGTGCTCGCGGAGCGCGACCCCGCCGACCTCCCCTGGGGCGAGCTCGGCGTCGACATCGTCATCGAGTCGACCGGTCGCTTCACGAAGTCCGACGACGCCCGCAAGCACATCACCGCCGGCGCCAAGAAGGTCCTCGTGTCCGCTCCCGCCACGGGCAGCGACGTCGCCACGATCGTCCTCGGCGTCAACGAGGGCACCTACGACGCCGCGACGCACGACATCATCTCGAACGCGTCCTGCACGACGAACTGCCTCGCGCCGCTCGCCAAGGTCCTGCTCGACAACTTCGGCATCGAGCGTGGCCTCATGACCACGGTCCACGCCTACACCGCCGACCAGAACCTGCAGGACGGCCCGCACAGCGACCTCCGTCGTGCCCGCGCCGCCGCCGTCAACATCATCCCGACCTCCACCGGTGCAGCCAAGGCACTCGGCCTGGTCATCCCGGAGCTCGTCGGCAAGCTCGACGGCTACGCCCTGCGCGTCCCGGTCCCGACCGGTTCGATCACCGACCTCACGGTCGAGCTGACCAACCCGGCCACAGTCGAGGAGATCAACGCCGCGTACAAGGCTGCCGCCGAGGGCCCCCTCAAGGGCATCCTGAAGTACACCGAGGACCCGATCGTCTCGAGCGACATCGTGACCGACCCGCACTCCTCGATCTTCGACGCCGGCCTCACCAAGGTCATCGGCTCGCAGGTCAAGGTCGCCTCGTGGTACGACAACGAGTGGGGCTACTCGAACCGCCTCGTCGACCTCACCGAGTACGTCGCGGACCGCCTCTAACCAACCGGCTGTCTGCCGCACTCCTCACCCGAGCAGCCAGACACCGCATGGTCCGAACGGGCGTCCTGAATCATCTTCAGGGCGCCCGTTCGGCTTCGTCGGTGGTCGTGGCTCAGCGCAGAGAAAGACCTTCCTCATGACCCTCCGCACCCTCGACTCGCTGGGCGACCTCAGCGGTCGCAGAGCCGTCGTCCGCCTCGACCTCAACGTTCCGCTCAAAGACGGCGTCATCACCGACGACGGCCGCATCCGCGCGGCACTCCCCACCCTCAACGCGCTCATCAACCAGGGTGCGCGTGTCGTCATCGTCTCGCACCTCGGCCGCCCCGACGGCACACCCGACGCGAAGTACAGCCTTGCGCCCGTCGCGCAGCGGCTGTCCGAACTCCTCGGCAAGCCCGTGACCTTCGCCGCCGACACCGTCGGCAGTGCCGCGACCGACGCCGTCGCCGCGCAGACCGACGGTGACGTCGTGCTGCTCGAGAACCTGCGCTTCAACTCCGCCGAGACCAGCAAGGACGCCGGCGAACGTGAGGCGTTCGCCGCCAAGCTCGCCGCCTTCGGCGACGTCGTCGTCTCCGACGGCTTCGGTGTCGTCCACCGGAAGCAGGCGAGCGTGTACGAGCTCGCCAAGTTGCTCCCGAGCGCTGCCGGGCTGCTCATCGCCGCCGAGCTCGAAGTCCTCGACCGTCTCACCGAGACCCCGGAGCGCCCCTACACGGTCGTCCTCGGCGGCTCGAAGGTCTCCGACAAGCTGGGCGTCATCGGCCACCTGCTGCCGCGCGTCGACTCGCTGCTCATCGGCGGTGGCATGCTGTTCACCTTCCTCGCCGCCCAGGGGCACGCCGTCGGCTCGAGCCTGCTCGAAGCGGACCAGATCGAAACCGTCCGCGGGTACCTCGCGAAGGCCGACGAGCTCGGCGTGACCATCGTCCTGCCGACCGACGTCGTCGTCGCCTCGGCGTTCGGTGCCGACGCCGAGCACGTCGTGCGCCCGGCCGACGCCATCGAGGACACCCCGTTCGGTGCCTCAGGACTCGGACTCGACATCGGACCGGACACGGCTGCAGCGTTCGCCGAGATCGTCGCCGCGTCCAAGACGGTGTTCTGGAACGGCCCGATGGGTGTGTTCGAACTCGCGCCCTTCGCCGCCGGTACGCGCGCGGTCGCTGAAGCACTCACCCGCACGGACGGCCTGAGCGTCGTCGGTGGCGGTGACTCGGCCGCAGCGGTTCGTGCGCTCGGCTTCGATGATGACCAGTTCGGTCACATCTCAACTGGTGGCGGCGCCAGCCTCGAGTTCCTCGAGGGCAAGCGCCTGCCTGGACTGGAGGTCCTCGGATGGCAGCAGTAACCCCCGGGCGCACGCGTGTGCCCCTGATCGCCGGCAACTGGAAGCTCAACCTGGACCACCTCCAGGCGATCGCCCTCGTCCAGAAGCTCGATTGGACGCTCAAGGACGGCAAGCACGACTACGCCGACGCCGAGGTGGCCATCTTCCCGCCGTTCACGGACCTCCGCTCGGTCCAGACGATCGTCGCCGCCGACAAGCTCAAGCTGGCCTACGGGGCGCAGGACCTGTCGCAGCACGACTCTGGCGCCTACACCGGTGAGATCTCCGGAGCGTTCCTCGCGAAGCTCGACTGCCGCTACGTACTCGTCGGACACTCCGAGCGCCGCACCCTGCACAACGAGACCGACGAGGTCGTCCAGGCGAAGACGGCCGCAGCCGTGCGACACGACCTCGTCCCCGTCATCTGCATCGGTGAGACCGCCGAAGACCTCGAGGAACACGGCCCGTCGGCCGTCCCCGTGGCGCAGCTCAAGGCGGCCATCGACGGACTCGCACCGGATGCGGACATCGTCGTGGCCTACGAGCCGGTGTGGGCCATCGGTTCCGGTCAGGCGGCGACGCCCGACCAGGCGCAGCAGGTCGCAGCCGCTCTCCGCAGCACGCTCGCCGAGGTCCTCGGCGACGAGGCAGCGCAGCGCACGCGGATCCTCTACGGCGGTTCGGTGAAGGCCTCGAACATCGCCGGCTTCATGCGCGAACCCGACGTCGACGGCGCCCTCGTCGGTGGCGCGAGCCTGCTCGCCGAGGAGTTCGCCGGGATCGCCCGCTTCTCGCAGCACGTCGGGCTCTAACCGACCTGCTGCACCAGCAGCACCGACACGGCTCGGCCCGCGGCACCAGCCGCGGGCCGAGCCGTGTCCGCTGAACCGTCGAGGTATACTGGACGGCGGTTCAGCCCCTCTGAACGCGAATGCGAAAGGTCTCACGTGGAGATTCTCCAGGTCATCCTGCAGGTGCTGCTCGGCATCACCAGCCTCCTGCTCACCTTCCTGATCCTGCTGCACAAGGGCCGCGGCGGCGGTCTGTCCGACATGTTCGGTGGCGGCTCCTCCAGCAACCTCGGTTCGTCAGGGGTCGCCGAGCGCAACCTCAACCGCTTCACCGTCATCCTCGGCCTGACCTGGGGTGCCTGCATCGTCGTGATCGGGCTCCTGACGAAGTTCGCCGCCGCCTAGCCCGGCCGCGAAGCCCCGATCCCGGGGACGCAACTCGACGCACCACACCCGAACCACTCTCGACAGTACGAGAAAGAGGAAACACCATGGCATCAGGCGGAAGCGCTATCAGGGGATCACGCGTCGGCGCCGGTCCCATGGGCGAGCAAGACCACGGCTACCACGCGGACCGCATCGCCATCTCCTACTGGGACGCCCTCGGCAACGAGACGGTCCGCCACTTCGCGGCGAACGTCCCCGACGAGGAGATCCCGGAGACGATCGACTGCCCGACGTCCGGTCTGCCGGCCGGTCGCGACAAGGCGAACCCGCCGGAGGTCGCGAAGCTCGAGCCGTACAAGACCCACCTCGCCTACGTGAAGGAACGACGCACAGAGGAAGAGGCGGAGCAGCTGCTCGAAGAGGCACTCCAGCAGCTCCGTGCACGCCGCGGTACGGCAGCGAAGTAGCCGGACACAGCACCACATACGCGGAAAGGCCGTTCCCCTCGGGGAACGGCCTTTCTGCATAGCGGCACCGGCTCGCCGACCGGCCTTCCGCTAGTACTCCGGGAGGATCAATGAATCCGGGACCTCGGCGGCCGCATCCTGGTCGACGAAGAACACCGTCCGTTTGCGTCCCTTGGCCCCGGCGGCGGGGACCTCGTTGTAGCTGGCACCCGCGAGGGCGAGGCCGAGTGCCGACGCCTTGTCGGTGCCGGCGAGGACGAGCCAGACCCGCACGGAGGAGTTGATGGCCGGCCGCGTCAGGCTGAGTCGTTCCGACGGCGGCTTGGGGGAGTTCCGCACCGGGACCACCGAGGTGTCGGTGACCGAGACCTCGGCCCGCTCGGGGAAGAGCGATGCGACGTGACCGTCGGGACCGACACCCAGGAACGTGATGTCGAACCGCGGGTGGTCCTCGCCGGGCCGCGCGAACCGACGGAGCTCGTCCGCGTAGCGCACCGCAGCGGCGTCGAGGTCGATGCCGTCCTCCGGCGCCGGGTATCCGTGCACGTGTTCGGCGACGAGGCCACGCTCCGGAAGCGCCAGCAGGGTCTCCAGCAAGGCCTCGCGTGCCTGCAACTCGTTCCGATCGGCGTCGTCCCGAGCGACCCAGCGCTCGTCCCCCCACCAGAGGTGCACCCGGGACCAGTCCACCCGGTCGCGGTCCTTCGACGCGGCCACGGCGGCGAGCGTCCCCGTGCCGACCGTACCGCCGGTCAAGACGACGTGGACCGTCTCCTGCGACTCGAGCAGTTCACGGGTTCGGGAGAGGAACCGCTTGGCGACCGAGGTCGTCAGCTGGTCGCGGTCCTGGTAGACGAGGACGCGTCGCTCGGTCGGCATCAGCTGGTCCGAGCGCGGAGCGTGACCGGCTCGCCGAGGCCGGGGAGGCCCACGGTGATGACCTGTCCGTACAGGACGTCCGGGTCGAGCGTGCGCAGCTCCTCGGCGAGGCAGTCGCGCAGACTGCGACGGGGGAGCGAGAGGTCGTGCGTCGGCTGCCCGGGCTGGATCAGCGTCGCGATGTCGGGAACGGGTCGCTCGAGGACGACGTTGCCGGACGCCCGCGTGAGGCGGACACCGTGGATGCCGCTCGACCCGTGCGCCATGCTGAGTTCGTGGGTCACGTCGACCTGCAACTGCAGCTGGAGCCAGGCGGCGAGCAGCTCGGTCGACGGGGAGTCCGATGCTCCGGACACCTCGATCGCCGTGACGGGCTCGTACGGCGGCTGGTCGAGCACCGCCGCGAGCTGTGCACGCCAGAGCGTGAGCCTGGTCCACGCGAAGTCCGTGTCTCCGGGGGCGTAGTTCGCCGCGCGACCGCGAAGGGCGGCGTGGGTGTCCGCCGCCGCGGACGCGTCGGTGATGCGACGCTGGGCGATGCGGCCGATCGGTGACGTCGAGACGCGTTCCGGTGCCTCTCCCGGCCACCAGGCGACCACGGGCGCGTCGGGCAGGAGCAGACCGGTCACGAGGCTCTCCTCGTTCTCGGCGACCGCACCGTAGGCGCGGAGGATGACCACCTCGCTCGCTCCGGCGTCGCCGCCGACGCGGATCTGGGCATCGAGCCGGTCTCCGATGGAGGAGTGCTGGTCGTCGTGCTCCGTGGAGAGGACGATGACCCGCATGGGGTGCTCGCGGGAGGCCTCGTTGGCGGCCTCGATGGCCTCCTCCTCGGCTCCGAGCCGCGTCGAGATCACCAAGGTGAGCACGCGACCCAGGGCGACGGCGCCGCCGTCCTCGCGGATGGTCACGAGCGCCTTCGAGAGCTTGCTCGTGGTCGTGTCTGGCAGGTCTACGATCATGGTCGTCTCCAGGTGCGTCCGTCGCGGTTCATGAGGTCGTCGGCCGAGGACGGGCCCCAGGTGCCGGGAGCGTACTGCTCGAGCGGCGTGTCCTGAGCGGCCCAGTACTCCTCGATCGGGTCGAGGATCTTCCAGGAGAGCTCGACCTCCTCGTGACGGGGGAAGAGCGGCGGGTCGCCCAGCAGGACGTCGAGGATGAGGCGTTCGTACGCCTCGGGGCTCGCCTCGGTGAAGGCGTGGCCGTAGCCGAAGTCCATCGTGACGTCGCGGACCTGGGTGCCGGCACCCGGGACCTTCGAACCGAAGCGGATGGTGACACCCTCGTCGGGCTGGACCCGGATGACCAAGGCGTTCTGGCCGAGCGCCGAGGTCTGGCTCTCCGCGAACAGGTACTGGGGAGCACGCTTGAAGACGACCGCGATCTCGGTGACGCGGCGTCCGAGGCGCTTCCCGGCACGCAGGTAGAACGGCACGCCGGCCCACCGACGCGTGTTGATGTCGAGCCGCATGGCCGCGTAGGTCTCGGTCGTCGACTCCGGGTTCATCCCGTCCTCGTCGAGGAAGCCCAGCACGTGCTCGCCGCCCTGCCAACCACCGGCGTACTGCCCACGGGCCGTCGCGGCCCCGAGGTCGTCGGGGAGGCGGACGGCCGCGAGGACCTTCTCCTTCTCCGCGCGCAGGTCTGCGGCGTTGAAGGAGATCGGCTCCTCCATCGCCGTGAGGGCGAGGAGCTGCAGCAGGTGGTTCTGGATGACATCGCGCGCCGCTCCGATGCCGTCGTAGTACCCGGCACGACCGCCGACGCCGATGTCCTCGGCCATGGTGATCTGTACGTGGTCGACGTAATTGGCGTTCCAGATGGGCTCGTACAGCTGGTTCGCGAACCGGAGCGCCAGGATGTTCTGGACGGTCTCCTTGCCCAGGTAGTGGTCTATCCGGAAGATCGAGTCCGACGGGAAGACCGACTGCACGATGTCGTTCAGCTCGCGAGCCGTCTTGAGGTCGCTGCCGAACGGCTTCTCGATGACCACCCGGCGCCACTGACCGTCAGCGGGCTCCGCGAGTCCCGAGCGACGGAGCTGCTCGGTGACCTGCGGGAACGCCTTCGGCGGGATCGAGAGGTAGAACGCGTGGTTGCCCATCGTCCCGCGATCCGCATCGAGCTCCTCGATGGTCTCCTTCAGCTTCTCGAACGCCGCGTCGTCACCGAATTCACCGGGGACGAACCGGATGCCCTGGGCGAGCTGGTTCCAGACGTCCTCGCGGAACTCGGTCCGGGCGTACTGCTTGACGGATTCGTAGACGACCTCCATGAAGTCCTGGTCCTCCCAGTCCCGTCGGGCGAACCCGACGAGTGAGAAGCCAGGGGGCAGGAGGCCCCGGTTCGCCAGGTCGTACACGGCCGGCATCAGCTTCTTGCGGGACAGGTCGCCTGTCACGCCGAAGATGATGAGGCCGCTCGGACCGGCGATCCGATTGAGGCGTCGGTCGGTGTCCACCCGCAGCGGGTTGGACTCCGGGGTGATTTCCACCGGGGACATGAAGCTCCTTGTGCAGTGACGCGCTAGTCGTTGACGGCGTCGAAGAGGGTGACGATGTTCTGGTCCGGCGACGTGAGGGTCAGCGTGAGGACCGGACGACCGTGCTCGGCGAGGACGCGGGCGTCGCCGCCAGCCTGGGCCTCGATGAGCTGGCCGAAGGTGAACGGGCGCTCGGGTATCTCCAGGTCGACGGGGGCCGTCTCGGTGATCTGCAGGAACACGCCGTTCGCGGGGCCGCCCTTGTGGTACTGACCCGTCGAGTGCAGGAAGCGCGGGCCCCAACCGAAGGTCGTGGGTCGTGCCGCCTTCGCCGCGACGAGGTCGCGGATGCTCTCGAGCTGCGGGGAGGCGAGACGGTCGACGTAGCCCTGGATCGCGACGTAGCCGTCGGAGGGGAGCTGCGCGAGCAGTGCCTCGACGGCGCCGGACAGGGTAGTCACGCCGTCCAGCAGACCGGCCGAGCCGCGGACCTCGACACCGTCGGCGACGAAGGCGGGTGCCTCAGGCTCCGGACGGTTGTCGAGCAGACCACGGGTGGCGACCTTCGCGGACTCGACGTCCGGCTGGTCGAACGGGTCGATGCCGATGAGGCGCCCGGCGACGACGGTCGCGTACTCCCACACCAGCATCATCGCGCCGAGGCTGCCGCTGACGAGGATCTCGCCCTCGTGGCGGTCGTGGCGCAGCAGGTGGAACTCGTGGGCGTCGTCGACGATGCGGACGATCTGGAGGTCGGCCGGCTTCGACTCGAGCTCGGGAGCGAGCGGGTTGAGCACGACGGGCAGCAGGCCGCGACCGGACTTACCGGTCGATTCGGCGATGAGCTGTTCGGCCCAGTCCGGGAATCCGACGATGTGCGTCCCGTCGGTGATGAGACCGACCTTGTCGCGCAGCGGAACGGTGCCACCGATCGCCGCACCCAGGATGAGTCCCGGGTTCGACGCGTCGTCGATCGCGAGTTCCCCGAGCACCGCGTCGGCCTCGTCGAGCAGCGCGCCGATGTCGACACCGGCGAGACCGGACGGCACGAGACCGAAGGCGGTGAGCGCGCTGTAGCGACCGCCGACGTTGGGGTCGGCGTTGAAGACCCGGTAGCCGGCCTCGTTCGCCGCCGCCTCGAGCGGGGAGCCCGGGTCGGTGACGATCACGATGCGGCCCGCGGGGTCGATCCCCGCAGCCGTGAACGCGGCCTCGTAGGCACGGCGCTGGCTGTCGGTCTCGACGGTGGAGCCGGACTTCGAGGAGACGACGAGAACCGAGGTCTCGAGGCGGTCCGCCAGGGCCGCGAGGACCTGACCGGGAGCGGTCGAGTCGAGGACGGTGAGGTTGCCACCCAGCGTGTTCGTGATGACCTCGGGCGCGAGCGAGGAACCGCCCATGCCCGCGAGCACGATGTGGTCGATACCCTCGTCGTTGAACTGCTCGCGGAGCGCGAGGATCGGCTCGACCAGCGGGCGGGAGATGGAGACCGCCTGGACCCAGCCGAGGCGCTTGGACGCCTCGGCCTCGGCCGCAGGACCCCACAGCGTGGGGTCCTGGTCCGTGATGCGCGACGCGACGAGGTCGCTGACGAGCGTGGGGACCACCGATGCGACAGCGGCTTCCGCCGCGCCGCTCACGCGGATCTTGAAGCTCACTTGGAGGCCTCCAGAGCCGTCTTCACGGTCTCGAGCAGCTCGTCCCAGGACACGATGAACTTCTCGACGCCCTCACGCTCGAGCAGCGCCGTCACCTCGTCGTACGACACGCCGAGTGCGGCGATGGCATCGAGGACCTCGTTCGCAGCCGCGTAGGAGCCGGTGACGGTGTCGCCGGTGATGACGCCGTGGTCGAAGGTCGCCTCGAGGGTCTTCTCCGGCATGGTGTTGACCACGCCGTCGGCGACGAGCTCGGTCACGTAGAGCGTGTCGGGGAGGTCGGCGGACTTGACGCCCGTCGAGGCCCAGAGCGGACGCTGCTTGTTGGCGCCGGCCTCGAGGAGCGCGGTGGCACGCTCGCTCGCGAACTCCTGCTCGAAGACCTGGTACGCGAGCTGGGCGTTCGCGACGCCGGCCTTGCTCTTCAGCGCGGTCGCCTCGGGGCTGCCGATCGCGTCGAGACGCTTGTCGATCTCGGTGTCGACCCGCGACACGAAGAACGAGGCGACCGAGTGGATCGTCGAGAGGTCGTGGCCCGCGGCCTTGGCCTGCTCGAGACCGGTGAGGAACGCGTTGATGACCTCGCGGTAGCGGGTGAGGCTGAAGATCAACGTGACGTTGACGCTGATGCCGGCGCCGATGACCGCGGTGATGGCCTCGAGGCCCTCGACCGTCGCGGGGATCTTGATCATCGCGTTGGGCTGGTTGACCTTGGCCCAGAGCTGCTTGGCCTGGTCGATCGTCGAGGATGCGTCGTGCGCGAAGCCCGGTTCGACCTCGATCGACACGCGGCCGTCGTACCCGTTCGAGGAGTCGTAGACCCCACGGAAGATCTTCGATGCCGCGGCCACGTCGTCGGTGGTGATCTCGAAGACCGCCTCGGTGACGTCCTTGCCGTCGGCGGCGAGCTGGGCGACCTGCTCGGCGTAGACGTCGCCGTTGCTGAGCGCGGACGCGAAGATCGTCGGGTTCGTCGTGACACCGACGACGTTGCGGTCGGCGATGAGCTGCTCCAGCCCACCGGACTGGATGCGTCCGCGGGAGAGGTCGTCGAGCCAGATGCTGACGCCGGCGGCGGACAGCTGGGCGGTTGGGGTTTCAGTCATGTTCTTCTGTCTCCTTCGCCCGGGCTACTTGCCGAGCGTCTCGTGTGCTGCGGAGACGACTGCCTCCGTGGTGATGCCGAACTCACGGAACAGCGTCTTGTAGTCGGCGGACGCACCGAAGTGCTCGATCGACACGGTCCGGCCGGCGTCGCCGACGATGCTCTTCCAGGTCAGGCCGAGACCCGCCTCGACGGAGACGCGTGCGGTGACGGCCTTCGGGAGGACGGACTCGCGGTACTCGGCGGACTGCTCCTCGAACCACTCGAGTGCGGGCACCGAGACGACGCGAGCGTTGACGCCCTCGCCGCGCAGGACCTCACGGGCCTCGACGGCGAGCTGGAGCTCGGAGCCCGTCGCGATGAGGATGACGTCCGGCGTGCCGCCGGGAGCCTCGGCGAGGATGTACGCACCCTTGGCGACGTTCGACGCTGCAGCGAAGGTCTCGCCGGTGGCGTCGCCCGTGCCGCGCTCGAACACCGGGATGTTCTGACGGGTCAGCGCGATGCCGGTCGGGCCGCCGCGACGCTTGAGGATCTCGAGCCAGGCGTAGGCCACCTCGTTCGCGTCACCCGGTCGCACGACGGCGAGGTTCGGGATGGCACGGAGCGAGGCGAGCTGCTCGATCGGCTGGTGCGTGGGGCCGTCCTCACCGAGGGCGACGGAGTCGTGGGTCCACACGAAGATGGACGGCACGTTCATGAGCGCGGCGAGACGGACGGCCGGACGCATGTAGTCGCTGAAGATGAGGAAGGTGCCACCGAACGCGCGGGTCGGGCCGTGCAGGACGATGCCGTTGAGGATCGCGGCCATGGCGTGCTCGCGGATGCCGAAGTGCAGGACGCGACCGTAGGGGTTCCCGGTCCACTCGTGGGTGGAGTGCTCGCTCGGGATGAACGACGCACCGCCCTCGATCGTCGTGTTGTTCGACTCGGCGAGGTCGGCCGAACCGCCCCAGAGCTCCGGGATGACCGGGCCGAGGGCGTTGAGCACCTTGCCGGATGCGGCG
The DNA here is from genome assembly GCF_014841395.1 of Plantibacter sp. CFBP 13570. NCBI lineage: Bacteria > Bacillati > Actinomycetota > Actinomycetes > Micrococcales > Microbacteriaceae > Plantibacter > Plantibacter sp. CFBP 13570. Next base: position 45,005 of record NZ_JACYTW010000009.1, read on the forward strand.
CGGGTCGAGACGTCCTTGCCGGCCTCGAACACGGGCAGCGCCGACTCGACACCCTCGGGGAGTTCGCCGGCCTCGAGACGCTCGAGCAGCGCAGCGCGCTCCGGGTTGGCCGCGGCCCAGGCGTCGAACGTCTGCTGCCACTCGGCGCGTGCCTCGGCACCGCGGTCGATCGCCTTGCGGGTGTGCTCGATGACCTCGTCGGCGACGAAGAAGTTCTGCTCGGGGTCGAAGCCGAGCACCTCCTTGACGGCCGCGAGCTCCTCGGCGCCCAGCGCCGAACCGTGGATCTTGCCGGAGTTCTGCTTCTTGGGAGCCGGCCAACCGATGATGGTCTTGAGGATGATGAGCGACGGCTTGTCGGTCTCGGCCTTCGCGGCCTCGATCGCGTCGTTGAGCGCGTGGACGTCCTCGACGTACTCGCCCGTCTTCTTCCAGTCGACGACCTGGACGTGCCAGTGGTAGGCCTCGTAGCGGGCCTTGACGTCCTCGGTGAAGGCGATGTTGGTGTCGTCCTCGATCGAGATCTGGTTGGAGTCGTAGATCGCGATGAGGTTGCCGAGCTGCTGGTGACCGGCGAGCGAGGAGGCCTCGCTCGTGACGCCTTCCTGCAGGTCGCCGTCACCGGCGATGACGTAGACGAAGTGGTCGAACGGGCTCGTGCCGGCCTCGGCCTCGGGGTCGAACAGGCCACGCTCGAAGCGGGACGCGTACGCGAAGCCCACGGCGGAGGCGAGCCCCTGGCCGAGGGGACCGGTGGTGATCTCGACGCCGTCGGTGTGGCCGTACTCCGGGTGACCCGGCGTGAGCGAGCCCCAGGTGCGGAGCGCCTCGAGGTCGGAGAGTTCCAGACCGTAGCCGCCCAGGTAGAGCTGGACGTACTGGGTCAGCGAGCTGTGCCCGACCGACAGGACGAAGCGGTCGCGTCCGAGCCAGTCCTGGTCCTTCGGATCGCGTCGCATGACCTTCTGGAACAGCAGGTAGGCGGCGGGGGCGAGACTCATCGCCGTTCCCGGGTGGCCGTTGCCGACCTTCTCCACCGCGTCGGCGGCGAGGATGCGCGCCGTGTCGACTGCTTTGCTGTCAATGCTTTCCCACTGCAGATCTGCCACTGAATACTGACCCTTCTCATCGGAACAGGAGGCCGACGAGCGGTCGAGCCTTCTTCTGTGCGTTCGCGGCCCACGTCGTCTTCGGCGTCCGAGCACACGACACCGCTCTTCGAACTGGGTGAAGGGGGGCGCACGCGTGCACAGTGGCTGGCGAGCACTTCCCAGCATAGCGAACCCCTGCAGCCGAGGGTCGATGTTCGACGAGCGCGAACACGCGACGTCACGGATCGTCGCAGAGCTTGCAGGACGGGCGTCACCCGGTGAGGGACCGCGCGTCTGCGCACCGTGAGTAGGGAGCCGTCCGCGCGTGTCGTAGAATCGTCTGCGGACCGCGCACCGGGCGAGCAGTGCGTGGTGAACCGAACGTTAGAGGAGCAATGGACGTCGCTGTAGCAGAACGTGTGTCGAGCCCCAAGCTCGGTTTCCGACGCAAGGCGAAGGCGTACATCGCCCTCACCAAGCCGCGGGTCATGGAACTGCTGCTCGTGACGACGATCCCCGTCATGATCCTCGCGAAGGGCGGTCTGCCCGACTGGTGGCTCGTCATCGCGACAGTCATCGGCGGGTCGTTGAGCGCGGGCTCCGCGGCGGCGTTCAACTGCTACATCGACCGCGACATCGACGCGGTCATGGACCGCACGAAGAAGCGCCCCCTCGTGACCGGCGAGCTCACGCCGCGCGAGGCACTCGTGTTCGCGTGGACGCTCGGCGTCGTCTCGACGGTCTGGCTCCTCGCCACCACCAACTGGCTCGCGGCCGCACTGTCCGTCGGCGCGATCCTCTTCTACGTCTTCGTGTACACGCTGTGGCTGAAGCGACGCACCCAGCAGAACATCATCTGGGGTGGCATCGCGGGCTGCTTCCCCGTCGTCATCGGCTGGGCCGCCGTCACCGGTTCGCTCTCGTGGGCACCGATCATCCTCTTCGCGGTCGTGTTCCTCTGGACGCCGCCGCACTACTGGCCGCTGTCCATGAAGTACCGCAGTGACTACCAGGCCGTCGGCGTGCCGATGCTCGCCGTCGTCCGCGGTCGCGCGCAGGTCGGCCTCCAGGTCATCCTGTACGCGTGGGCGACGGTCGTCTGCTCGCTCCTGCTCATCCCGGTGGCCGACATGGGGCTGCTGTACAGCGCCGTCGCCCTCCTGTCCGGCGGCTGGTTCGTCTACGAGACCCACCGCCTCTACAACCTCGCGATCCGCCACGAGCACGTCTCGCCGATGCGCGTCTTCCACGGGTCGATCACCTACCTGACCCTCCTGTTCCTCGCCGTCGGCATCGACCCGCTGCTCCCGTTCTGACCCGGTGGCTGACGCAGCGGAACGCGGCCGGCTGATCGCTGCGGCGGGGGAGAGCCCCGACATCGTCTTCGATCGGTTCGTCTCCTGGGCCGAGGCCGGCGGACTGAGCCTGTACCCGGCGCAGGAGGAGGCGCTCATCGGCATCGTCGACGGCGCCAACGTCATCCTCTCCACCCCGACGGGCACCGGCAAGAGCCTCGTCGCCGCCGGCGCGCACTTCGCGGCGCTGAGCTCCGGTCGCCGCAGCTACTACACGGCCCCGATCAAGGCGCTCGTCAGCGAGAAGTTCTTCGCACTCGTCGAGATGTTCGGCGCGGAGAACGTCGGGATGGTCACCGGGGACTCCTCGGTGAACGCCGACGCGCCGATCGTCTGCTGCACCGCGGAGATCGTCGCCAACCTGGCGCTCCGGCACGGCGAGGACGCCGGCATCGACCAGGTCGTGATGGACGAGTTCCACTTCTACGCCGACCCCGACCGCGGGTGGGCGTGGCAGGTGCCGCTGCTCACCCTCCCGGACACGCAGTTCATCCTCATGTCCGCGACCCTCGGCGACGTCGGCGACCTCGCGCGCGACCTCGAGCGCCGGACCGGCCGCGAGACCGCCATCGTGACCGGTGTCGAACGACCGGTCCCGCTCCATTTCTCCTACGCGACCACACCGATCCACGAGACCGTGGAAGACCTCCTCCACACGGGACAGGCTCCGATCTACATCGTCCACTTCGCGCAGGCGGCGGCGCTCGAGCGGGCCCAGGCGTTGACCAGCCTCAAGGTCGTCACCCGCGAGCAACGCGACGAGATCGCCGACGCCATCGGCGACTTCCGGTTCAGCACCGCGTTCGGCACGACGCTGTCCCGGCTCGTCCGCAGCGGAATAGGCGTGCACCACGCCGGCATGCTGCCGAAGTACCGACGCCTCGTGGAGCAGCTGGCCCAACGTGGTCTCCTCCGCGTCATCTGCGGGACGGACACCCTCGGCGTCGGGATCAACGTCCCGATCCGCACGGTCCTGTTCACGGCGCTCACGAAGTACGACGGCACGAAGATGCGCCAGGTGAACGCCCGGGAGTTCCACCAGATCGCCGGTCGTGCGGGTCGGGCCGGCTACGACACCGCGGGCACCGTCGTCGTCCAGGCCCCCGAGCACGAGACCGAGAACCTCAAGCTCATCGAGAAGGCCGGCGACGACCCGAAGAAGCGCCGGAAGATCATCCGGAAGAAGGCGCCGGAGGGGTTCGTGTCCTGGGGGGAGCCGAGCTTCCAGCGACTCGTCGCGGCCGAGCCTGAGACGCTGACCAGCCACATGCAGCTCACCCACGCGATGATGCTCAGCGTCATCGCACGCGGCGGCGACAGCTTCGGCACCATCCGCTCCCTCGTCTTCGACAACCACGAGCCTCGGGCGAGACGCTTCGCCCTGGCCAGGCGGGCACTCGAGATCTACCGCACCCTCCGAACGGCAGGGGTGATCACCCAGACGATCGACCCCGAGACGGGTGAGGTCGTCATCGGCCTCACGGTCGAACTGCAGCCGAACTTCGCGCTCAACGCTCCGCTGTCGCCGTTCGCCCTCGCCGCGTTCGAGCTGTTGGACCCCGCGGAGCCCGGCTTCGCCCTCGACGTCATCTCGGTGGTCGAGTCGACGCTCGACGATCCGCGCCAGATCGTCATGGCCCAGCAGCACCTCGCCAGGGGCGAGGCCGTGCAGGCGATGAAGGCCGAGGGGATCGAGTACGACCAGCGCATGGAGCTCCTCGAGGCTGTCACCCATCCGAGACCGCTGGCGGAACTCCTCGAGGCGGCGTTCACGAGCTACACCGCCGCGCAGCCGTGGGCACTCGACCTCGAGCTCCGCCCGAAGGCGGTCGTCCGCGACTTCATCGAGCGTGCACTGAACTTCAGCGAGTTCGTCTCGTTCTACAGTCTTTCGAGGTCCGAGGGACTCGTCCTGCGATACCTCTCCGACGCCTTCCGGGCGATCCGGCAGAGCGTGCCGGACGAGTTCAAGGACGAGGAGCTCCAGGACCTGATCGAGTGGCTCGGAGAACTCGTCCGACAGGTCGACTCGAGTCTGCTCGACGAGTGGGAGGAACTGTCCCACCCGGACCCCGAACGCCATGCGGAGACGAGTCGGTCACTCCCACCCACGCCACGGAGCGTCCTCGCCAACCGCCGGGCGTTCACCGTCCTCGTCCGGAACGAACTCTTCCGCCGGGTCCAGCTCGCGTCGCTGGAGCACTACGACGCGCTCGGCGAGCTCGACGCGTCGGCTGGATTCGACGCCGACACCTGGGCGGACGCCATGGATCCGTACTTCGAGGAGCACGGTGAACTCCCGACCGGCGCTGCAGCACGGAGCCCGGCGCTGCTGGTCGTCGACGACGAGGACGAGCGCCCCGTCGGCGACACGGGCGGTGTCTGGCGGGTGCGTCAGGTGTTCGCCGATCCGGCCGGCGACCATGACTGGGGGATCAGCGCGGTCATCGATCTCGACGCCTCCGACGAGACCGGGACCGCGGTCGTCCGCGTGACCGCGGTCGGGATGCTCTGAGTCGTCAGCAGGCGCAGTGAGTCGTCAGCAGGCCCGCTGACCCGTCAGCGGAAGTGCGTCTGAGCCGTCAGCGGGAGACGCTGAGGGATGCCGACTCCTCGACGCGTGACGCGGTCCGGACCGGGATCCGCTGCTGCAGCACGACCCAGGTCATCGCGGCGACGAGCAGTCCGGCGAGCACCATGTGCAGCCCGACGAGCACCTCGGGGAGTCCGAGGCGGGCCTGGGTGAGCCCCACGATGATCTGCACCACTTCGACCGCGAGCAGCGTGGAGACCGCGGTGCGCACCCCGCGCGACCCGCGGCGGGCACCGAGCGCGATCGCGCCGACGAGCAGCACGATGGTGCCGGCGAGCGTCGCGTAGGCGGGCCAGCTGTGCAGGTGCTGGAGGAACTCGGGGTCGAACCCGTTGCGCGGCGCCGGCACCTCCTTCGAGTTGTCGCCGGCGTGCGGGCCCGAGCCCGTCGTCAGGATGCCGAACACGACGGTGACGGCGACGAAGAGGCTCGTCAGGTGGACGACGCCGAGGTACCAGCCGGGCATGACCTTCACCGCACCACGGGGCCCGCGGTAGACCCGATGGACGAGCATCGTCGCGAGGGCGACCAGGACGATCGAGATGACGAAGTGCAGCCCGACCACGTACGGGTTCAGCCCGGTGAGGACGGTGATGCCGCCGAGGACCGCCTGCGCGGGGATCGACAGGCCCTGGAGCAGGGTCAGTCGGAAGAGGTCGGGGCGCTGCCGACGCATGCGGATCACCGCGAGGAACGCGGCGATCACGATGGCCGCGAGGACGAAGGTCAGAAGGCGGTTGCCGAACTCGATGAAGCCGTGGATGCCCATCTCCGGCGTGTTGACGAAGGAGTCGTCCGTGCAGCGCGGCCACGTCGGGCATCCGAGCCCGGAGGCCGTCAGGCGGACGGCGCCCCCGGTCCCGATGAGGACGAGCTGGAAGGCGAACGAGAGCCAGGCGACGACCCGTACGCGCTTGTCGATCGTCGTCGGCAACCACTGCCAGAACCGGGTGGCCCGCACCCGGTCGGGAAGGGACGGTGCCGGCGTCGGTCGACCGGCGGTCTTGGAGTGGTGTGACACGGGTCGATCCTTCGGTTCGCGGTGGCCACGGCTGCGGTATCCACCGTCCTCACCCACAACCCACAGGAAGCTGTAGGATTATGAGGTTCACGGTGCGCGCGAGAAGCGCCATGGTTCATGAACATTGTAGGTTCGCGAAGAAGCCGCCCGCACATCCCCTCCCCAATCCGCTCCGATCAGGCGCGTGCCATGGGAGGGAATGACGACCTCCAGCCGGTGGTTGTCTCCAGGGAGGAAAGAGGGACACATGTCAGACATCCTGATCGATCGCCCGGAGCTCGCCGGACTCGGCCAATACGAGTTCGGATGGCACGACGGCGACGTCGCCGGCGCTTCAGCGCGCCGCGGCATCTCCACGGAGGTCGTGGCCGACATCTCCGCACTGAAGAGCGAACCGGACTGGATGCTGCAGCGCCGCCTCAAGGCCCTGCAGCTGTTCGAGCGCAAGCCCATGCCGACGTGGGGCGCCGACCTCTCCGAGATCGACTTCGAGAACATCAAGTACTTCGTCCGGTCCACCGAGAAGCAGGCTCAGACCTGGGAGGACCTGCCGGACGACATCAAGAACACCTACGAGAAGCTCGGCATCCCCGAGGCGGAGCGCCAGCGCCTCGTCTCCGGCGTCGCCGCGCAGTACGAGTCCGAGGTGGTCTACCACCAGATCAACGAGGAGCTCGAGGCGCAGGGTGTCATCTTCATGGACACCGACACGGCGTTGCGTGAGCACCCCGAGTTCTTCGAGGAGTACTTCGGCACGGTCATCCCGTCCGGCGACAACAAGTTCGCCGCGCTGAACACCGCCGTGTGGTCGGGTGGCTCCTTCGTCTACGTGCCGCCCGGCGTGCACGTCGAGATCCCGCTGCAGGCCTACTTCCGGATCAACACCGAGAACATGGGTCAGTTCGAGCGCACGCTGATCATCGCCGACGAGGGCAGCTACGTGCACTACATCGAGGGTTGCACCGCGCCGATCTACAAGTCGGACTCGCTGCACTCCGCGGTCGTCGAGATCATCGTCAAGAAGAACGCCCGCGTCCGCTACACGACGATCCAGAACTGGTCGAACAACGTCTACAACCTGGTCACGAAGCGCGCCACGGCCGCCGAAGGCGCGACCATGGAGTGGATCGACGGCAACATCGGATCCAAGGTCACGATGAAGTACCCGTCCATCTACCTCATGGGCGAGCACGCCAAGGGCGAGACCCTGTCCGTCGCGTTCGCCGGTCCCGGCCAGCACCAGGACGCCGGCGCGAAGATGATCCACATGGCTCCGTACACGCAGTCGTCCATCGTCTCCAAGTCGATCGCCCGAGGCGGCGGACGCGCGGGATACCGCGGCGAGGTCCGCGTGGACGCCAACGCCCATCACTCGGCCAACACCGTGCGCTGCGACGCGCTCCTGGTCGACACCATCTCCCGCAGCGACACGTACCCGGCGATCGACATCCGTGTGGACGACGTCCAGCTCGGACACGAGGCGACGGTGTCCAAGGTCAGCGAGGAGCAGCTCTTCTACCTCATGAGCCGCGGCATGCCGGAAGACGAGGCCATGGCGATGATCGTCCGCGGCTTCATCGAGCCGATCGCCCGCGAACTGCCCATGGAGTACGCACTCGAACTCAACAAGCTCATCGAGATGGGCATGGAAGGATCCGTCGGTTAATGACGACTGCAGCACCGACTCAGACCGAAGGACAGCACGGCATCACGGCACACAGCGACGGCGCAGGACGCGTCATCCCGGTGCAGACCCGATCGGAGCGCTTCAGCTCCTATGATGTCGCCGACTTCCCAGCGGTGACGGGACGCGAGGCGGTCTGGAAGCTCAGCCCGGTCGCGCAGTTCACCGACCTCACCGCGGGGGAGCTCGACGGCTCGCCCACCCCGATCACGCACGACGACGTCGACGGCTTCAGCGTCGAGTGGATCAGTCGCGACGACGCCCGCGTCGGCTCCGCCGGCGTGCCGGAGGAGCGCGCCTCCGCGAACGCCTGGTCGAGCTTCGACCAGGCGCTGGCGATCTCGGTCACGGGCGAGGAGTCCAAGACCCTGCGCCTCGAGCGGAGCGGGCTCGGCGACGGCGCCCGCGCTGCGCACACCGTCATCACCGCCGCACCGTTCAGCCGCGGCCTCATCATCATCGAGAACGCGGGCGACGCCCGCCTCACCGAGAACGTCGAGATCGTCGTCGGCGAGCAGGCCGACGTGACCGTCGTGACCGTGCAGTGGTGGGACGACGCAGCCGTGCACCTCGCCAGCCACTTCGCGTCCATCGGTCGCGACGCCCACCTCAAGCACGTCGTGGTGTCGCTCGGCGGCAAGGTCGTCCGGGTGAACCCGACCCTGCACCTCGCCGGTCAGGGCTCGGACCTCGACTCGCTCGGCGTGTACTTCTCCGACGCGGGTCAGCACCTCGAGCAGCAGGTCTACATGCACCACGACGCACCGAACACCCGCGGGCGCGTGACCTACAAGGGCGCACTGCAGGGCGAGGGTGCGCGGTCCGTGTGGATCGGCGACGTCCTCATCAGCAACCGTGCCGTCGGCACCGACAGCTACGAGCAGAACCGCAACCTGGTCCTCTCCGACGGCACCCGTGCCGACTCCGTGCCGAACCTCGAGATCGAGACCGGCGACATCGCCGGTGCCGGTCACGCGAGCGCGACCGGACGCTTCGACGACGAGCAGCTCTTCTACCTGCAGGCTCGAGGCATCCCTGAGGACGAGGCACGACGACTCGTCGTCCGCGGCTTCCTCGTGGAGATCATCCAGCAGATCGGCGACACCGAGCTGCAGGAGCGCCTCTCGGCGGCCATCGAGGCCGAACTGCTCGGCGCCGACGGACAGGGCACCGGCGGAGCGCAGCACTGATGGCGACGAAGGTGTGCTCGTTCGACGAGCTCGCCGTCAACCAGGCCAAGCGGGTCGTGGTGGACGGCGTGCCGATCGCCCTCGTGCGCGACGCGTCGGACGAACTGTTCGCGATCGGAGACGTCTGCACCCACGGCGACATCTCGCTGTCCGAAGGCTTCGTCGAGGACGGCAACCTCGAATGCTGGGCACACGGCTCGCAGTTCTCGCTCACGACGGGCAAGCCGCTCACCCTTCCGGCCTACGAGCCGGTCCCCGTCTACACCGTCGAGCTCATCGACGGCGACATCTACATCGACCCGACCGCAACGAAAGAGATCTAGCACCATGTCAGTCCTCGAAATCCGCGACCTGCACGTCAGCGTCGAAACCGAACAGGGCACCAAGCCGATCCTGCGTGGCGTCGACCTCACCATCCGGAAGGGCGAGACCCACGCGATCATGGGTCCGAACGGTTCGGGCAAGTCCACGCTCGCGTACACGATCGCCGGCCACCCGAAGTACACCGTCGACAGCGGATCCATCACGCTGGACGGCGAGGACGTCCTCGCGATGAGCGTCGACGAGCGCGCCCGTGCCGGACTCTTCCTCGCGATGCAGTACCCCGTCGAGATCCCCGGTGTCACGGTCACGAACTTTCTCCGCACGGCGAAGACCGCGGTCGACGGCGAGGCGCCCGCGATCCGCGGCTGGATCAAGGACGTCCGCGAGTCGATGAAGAACCTGCGCATGGAGCCGGCCTTCGCCGAGCGCAACGTCAACGAGGGCTTCTCCGGTGGCGAGAAGAAGCGTCACGAGATCCTCCAGCTCGAGCTGCTGAAGCCGCAGTTCGCAGTCCTCGACGAGACCGACTCCGGCCTCGACGTCGACGCCCTCAAGATCGTGTCCGAGGGCGTCAACCGCGCCAAGGAGAACACGGGCCTCGGCGTCCTGCTGATCACGCACTACACGCGGATCCTCCGCTACATCAAGCCGGACTTCGTGCACGTCTTCGTCGCCGGCAAGATCGCCGAACAGGGCGGTCCCGAGCTCGCCGACCGACTCGAGAACGAAGGCTACGACCGTTTCCTCGTCGATGCCGTCGTCGCCCCGGAAGGTGCCTGAAGCCGCGCGAGCGGTCTAAGATAACGACATGGTAACAACGCTCAGTCCGCAACGATTCGACGAGGTCGAAGAGGCGCTCAAGGACGTCATGGACCCCGAGCTCGGGGTGAACGTGGTCGACCTCGGTCTCATCTACGACCTGGGTTGGGATGACGAGAACGACGCACTCATCATCCACATGACCCTGACCTCCGCCGGATGTCCGCTCACGGACGTCCTCGAGGAGCAGACGGGTCAAGCGCTCGACGGCATCGTCGACGCCTTCCGCATCAACTGGGTGTGGATGCCGCCGTGGGGCCCGGAGCGCATCACGGACGACGGGCGCGACATGATGCGTGCCCTCGGCTTCTCGATCTGATCGAACCTCCACGACGACGGACGGCTGCAGTGCAGCCGTCCGTCGTCCTGTTCCCGGCAGCGTCGTCCGGCTGATCCCGGATAGGGTCGAGGCATGACCGAGATCGTGTCCGCAGACCCCCTCGACGTCCTGCGCAGCCGGACGAGCGAGAAGTGGTCCGAGTACCCCGACGACGTCCTGCCCATGTTCGTCGCCGAGATGGACGTCCCCCTGGCACCCGTGGTCCGCGACACCCTGCACGCGGCGATCGACCGCGGTGACGCCGGGTATGTCGCGAGCCGCACACGGCTCCCACAGGCGTTCGCCGACTTCGCAGCGCGACGCTGGGGATGGGACCTGGATCCCGGCTCCGTGTTCACCACCGCCGACGTCAGCATGGGCATCGTCGAGATCCTGCGGCGCGTCATCTCGCCCGGCGAGGGCGTCGTGATCACCTCGCCGGTCTACCCACCGTTCTTCGACCTCGTCACCGAGGCCGGGGGAGTCGTGGTGGACGCCCCCTTGCTCGGGTCCAGCCGCGCCGACGATCCCGCCGGAGGCTGGCGGCTCGACCTGGACGGTCTCGAAGCCGCATTCCGCAACGGCGCGAAGGCGTTCCTGCTCTGCAACCCGCACAACCCGGTCGGTCGGCCGCACACGGTCGACGAACTCCGCTCGGTCGCCGCGCTGGCCGCGCGGTACGGGGTCACGGTCGTGAGCGATGAGATCCACGCTCCGCTCACCCAGCCGGGCGAGCGGTTCGTCCCCTATCTCAGCGTGTCCGACGAGGCCGCCGAACACGGGTACGCCGTCCTGTCGGCGAGCAAGGCCTGGAACCTCGCCGGCCTGAAGTGCGCGGTGATGGTCACCGCCGGCCCCGGGCCACGGAGCGTGGTCGCGGGGATGCCGGTCGAGGTGTTCTGGCGGACGGGCCAGTTCGGTGTGCTGGCTTCGGTCGCCGCCTTCGAGGCCGGAGAGCCCTGGTTGGACGGGCTCCTCGGGTTGCTCGACGGCAACCGGCGGCTGCTCGGTGAGCTGCTGGGCACCGAGTTGCCAGAGGTCGGCTACCGTCCGCCTGCCGCCGGGTACCTCGCCTGGCTGGACTGCACCGCGCTCGATTGGACCGAGCCCCCGGCGCGGCGCATCCTGCGCGAGGCGCGCGTCGCCCTGCAGGAGGGAGCCCCGTTCGGGCCCGGAGGCGTCGGCCACGCACGACTCAACCTGGCCTGCTCACCCGAGCTCCTCACCGAGGCGGTCGGACGGATCTCCGCCCTGCGTTGACGGTCGTCCGGCTGCGCCGGCACGGCCGCGGTGCTGAGCATGGGATTCACGATTTATACTGGGAGGCTGACCCCCACCCTCCGCGTTGTCGAAACGCACCCGAAGAAATGGACTATGCCTGTGCTGAGTGTGCACGACCTCGAGATCCGCGTGGGGGCACGCGTGCTCATGGAGCACGTGAACTTCCGTGTGTCCGCCGGCGACAAGATCGGCCTCGTCGGCCGTAACGGTGCCGGTAAGACGACCCTGACCAAGACGCTGGCGGGGGAGACCCTCCCGACGAACGGCAAGATCGATCGCGGTGGCGAGATCGGGTACCTGCCGCAGGACCCGCGCTCCGGCAACCCGGAGGACCTCGCCCGCACCCGCATCCTCGATGCGCGCGGTCTCGGCCAGCTCGCGCTCGGCATGCACGAGTCGAGCATGGCCATGGCGAGCGACGACCCGAAGGTGGCGGAAGCCGCCATGAAGAAGTACGGCAACCTCACCGACCGGTTCAACGCGCTCGGCGGCTACGCCGCAGAGGCCGAGGCGGCCTCCATCGCATCGAACCTGAACCTGCCCGACCGCATCCTCGATCAGCAGCTGAAGACGCTCTCGGGTGGACAGCGCCGCCGCATCGAACTCGCGCGCATCCTCTTCTCCGACGCCGAGACGCTCATCCTCGACGAGCCGACCAACCACCTCGACGCCGACTCCGTCGTCTGGCTGCGTGAGTTCCTCAAGCAGTACAAGGGCGGGTTCATCGTGATCTCGCACGACATCGAGCTCGTCGGCGAGACCGTCAACCGGGTCTTCTACCTCGATGCGAACCGCACCGTCATCGACATCTACAACATGAACTGGAAGAACTACCAGCGTCAGCGCGAAGCCGACGAGGAGCGCCGGAAGAAGGAGCGCACCAACGTCGAGAAGAAGGCGACGGCGCTCCAGCTCCAGGCGGCCAAGTTCGGTGCGAAGGCCAGCAAGGCGGCCGCAGCCCACCAGATGGTGGCTCGCGCCGAACGAATGCTCTCCGGGCTCGAAGAGGTCCGCGCGCAAGACCGCGTGGCCAAGCTGCGGTTCCCGACCCCGGCGCCCTGTGGTCGGACGCCGCTCATGGCGAGCAACCTGTCGAAGAGCTACGGCTCGCTCGAGATCTTCACGGCCGTCGACCTCGCGATCGACCGTGGCTCGAAGGTCGTCATCCTCGGATTCAACGGTGCGGGCAAGACGACCCTGCTGCGGATCCTCGCCGGAGTGGACCAGCCCGACACCGGGCAGCTCGAGCCCGGGCACGGCCTGCGGATCGGCTACTACGCGCAGGAGCACGAGACGATCGACGTGAAGCGCAGCGTGCTGGAGAACATGGTCTCCTCGTCGCCGAACATCACCGAGATGGAAGCGCGCAAGGTCCTCGGCTCGTTCCTGTTCACCGGCGACGACTCCAACAAGCTCGCGGGCGTGCTGTCCGGCGGCGAGAAGACGAGACTCGCTCTCGCGATGATCGTCGTCTCTGGCGCGAACATGCTCCTTCTGGACGAACCGACCAACAACCTCGACCCGGCCAGCCGGCTGGAGATCCTCGACGCGCTCGCCCACTACGAGGGTGCCGTCGTGCTCGTGAGTCACGATGAGGGCGCCGTCGAGGCGCTCAACCCCGAGCGGGTGCTCATCCTGCCCGACGGCGTCGAGGACCACTGGAACAAGGACTACCAGGACCTCGTCAGCCTGGCCTAGCGCCAGCGGGCCAGCGTACCCGGCCCGTGAGCATCACGGGCCGGGTACGCCCCGTCCGTCGACGGCTCGGGGCAGTCGGGTCAGCGACTCGCTTCGAGGATCTCATCCTCGATGTCGGCGTCAGACCGTGCCTTCGCGGCGAGCCGTTCGGCGCGCGCAGCCGCACGCCGTTGCTCCTTCGGGTCGTCGGAGTTCAGGATGCGGTACTCCTGACGGACGGCATAGGCGAGGAAGATGAAGCCCATCAGCGCGAAGACCACCCATTGCAGCGCATACGAGAGGTGCATCCCCTCGTTCGGCTCGGGCTTGATCGGACCGAGCGGTGCCGCCTCGGCAGGCGCCGGGCTCTCCGAGAGGAGCATGCCGTACGCACCGGAGTAGAGCGTCTCGCCGCGGAGTTCGGCGATCTGCGGGAGGTTGATCGTGGCCACCTGGCCGTCGGCGGCCCCGCGGCCCGGGAGCGTCGGTTCGCCGGGTCGGATGCGGACGACGACCGAGACCTCTCCGCTCGGAGGCGCCGGGACCGACTCGGGTGCTTCGAGTGAATCGTTCGCAGCGACCCAGCCGCGGTCGACGATGAACACGTCTCCGTTGGCAAGTCGGAGCGGCGTGAGGACGTTGAAGCCCGCCTGGTTGTTCCGGGGACGGTTCCGCACCAGCAGCTGTTCGTCAGGCAGGTAGGTACCGCTCATCGACACCGGATGCCATTCGTCGGCCACGCTGAAGGAGTCGAGTGACGGCAGCGCTTCGTCGAGCGGGATCGGGGTCGCGTCCCAGTTGGTCTCGATGCGCTGGACCTCCTCCTCCTTCTCGCTCGCCCGGGCGAGCTGCCAGTTGGAGAGGAGGACGCACACGATCGCGAACACGATCGCGACGCCGAGGTAGCCGAGCCAACGGCGGCTGAAAGCGAACCGCCAACCCGCGCTCATGAGCCGACCGCCGACGCCAGCGGACGCCGCTCGAGCGGGAAGGAGCGGGCTTCGAGGAAGGCCTCCAAGAAGTCGACGTGTTCGTCGCAGGCGGTCCAGACCTTCACACGGTCCTCCGCGTGGATCTTCGGGTTGCGCCACTCGATCCGCCAGCTCGCCGCCGCGCGGCAGCCGGCCCGCGAGCAGATCACGCCGTCGGGCTCGGCACCGAACCCGATCATGCCTGGTCGGCCGGACGAGGCGGAACCGAGTCGTCGACGATGATCGGCCGCTGGGATACGACGACACCGGTGGGGCGCTCGATGGCCCCCTGTGACGGCAGCGACCCGGCGTTCGCGATGATCACGGCGACGTACGGCAGGAAGATGGCACCGGCTGCGACCGCGAACATCCAACCGCCCTGGACGAACGGGAGCGCAGCGAGGCAAAGCAACCGGACACCCATGGTGATCGAGTACTTGATGAGCCGCTGCCGGCGCTCCTGTTCGGGAGCCGGTGGGAGGGAGGTGATGCTCTGCTGCTTCATGCCATGACCAGCCTACGCGCTCGGCGGGTGGGCGAAGCCCCCAAATCACCGGGAGAAAGGGAGTACCCCCATATGCTGGTACGGGTCCGCGGCCGGAACGCCGCGCGCCCCGACGGCCGCCGCACGAGTCGGCCGGTATCGCCGCAGGAGAGGAATCGACCATGACCGCACCACGCACCGTACTCGTCACCGGAGGCAACCGGGGGATCGGCTTCGCCATCGCCGAGGAGTTCGTCGCGCAGGGTCACCGCGTCGCCGTCACCGCACGATCCGGCGAGGGCCCCGCGGGCACGTTGACGGTCCGCGCGGACGTCACCGACGCCGCCTCCGTCGACGCGGCGTTCACCGAGATCGAGTCGGAGCTCGGGCCGGTCGAGGTGCTCGTCGCGAACGCGGGCATCACGAAGGACACCCTGCTCATGCGGATGAGCGAGGACGACTTCGACCAGGTGGTCGACACGAACCTCGGCGGCTCCTTCCGCGTCGTCAAGCGCGCGTCCAAGGGCATGCTCAAGGCACGCTTCGGGCGCATCGTGCTCATCTCCAGCGTCGTGGGTCTCTACGGGTCCGCCGGACAGGTCAACTACGCGGCCTCGAAGAGCGGCCTCATCGGCATGGCGCGATCCATCACCCGCGAGCTCGGTGCACGTGGGATCACGGCGAACGTGATCGCCCCGGGGTTCATCGAGACCGACATGACCGCCGAACTGCCCGCCGAGACCCAGGCCGAGTACAAGAAGAGCATCCCGGCAGCGCGTTTCGCGAGTGCGAACGAGGTCGCGAAGGTCGTCACGTGGATCGCCGGTGACGACGCGGGCTACATCTCCGGCGCCGTGATCCCGGTCGACGGCGGCCTCGGCATGGGTCACTGACCCGGGCAGCACCGCACCGAGCAGAACCCGACCTCGGGCGCTGACCCCGACGCGCGGATCAGAGCCCGAGGAGCGGGAGGACGCCGGCGAGGTCGACCCGCCCGGCGACGAGGTCGGCCTGGCGGCGGACGATCGGCTTCGCGTTGAACGCGACCGAGAGCCCGGCGACGGCCATCATCTCGAGGTCGTTGGCTCCGTCGCCGATCGCGATCGTCCGTGCCAACGGCACGCCGTCCTCGTCGGCCCACTCCTGCAGTGCGGCCGCCTTCGCCGCCGCGTCGATGATGGGACCGCTGAGGCCTCCCGTCAACCGACCGTCGGCGGTCTCGAGGCGGTTCGCCCGCACATGGTCGAGGCCGAGTGCCTCGGCGAGCGGGTCGAGCAGTTCATGGAACCCGCCCGACACGACACCGATCCGCGACCCGTGCGCATGCAGCCGGCCGATCAGCGTCTCCAGGCCGGCCGTCGTCCGGATCCGTTCGGCGATCACCGGGATCCGGTCGACGGGCAGGCCCGCGAGCGTCGCGACCCGGGCCCGGAGGCTGTCGGCGAAGTCGAGGTCACCGCGCATGGCGCGCTCGGTGATGGCGGCGACCTCGGGGAGGCTGCCGACCTCCTCGGCGAGCAGCTCGATCACCTCGTTCTCGATGAGCGTCGAGTCGGCGTCGAGGACCGCGAGGAACCGGACACCTCGTCCGGCGTGTGGGGGGAGTGCTGCTTCGGGATCCGCCACTGCCGAACGCTCGGTACTCATGGAACGACGCGTACTCCCTTGCCAACCACGGTGAGACCGGATTCGGTGACGGTGAAGCCGCGAGCGCGGTCACGGTCGTGGTCGACACCGACGCTCGCGCCGGAGGTGACCACCACATCCTTGTCCAGGATAGCCCGCTTGACGACGGCGTCCGGTTCGATGTGGACCTTGTCGAACACGACCGAGTCGGAGACATGGGCGCCGGATTCCACGAGCGCCCACGGCCCGAGGACACTGCGCTCGATGTGGGCACCGGACAGCAGCGAACCGAGGGAGACGATCGAGTCGATGGTCTGGCCGAGGTTGCCCTTCGCGTCCCGCACGAACTTCGCCGGCGGCGAGTTCAGCTGCGAACTGAAGATCGGCCAGTCGCGGTTGTACAGGTTGAAGATCGGGAGCGTCGAGATGAGGTCCTGGTGGGCCTCGTAGAACGACTCGATCGTCCCCACGTCGCGCCAGTAGTAGCGATCGCGATCCGTCGATCCGGGTACATCGTTCCGCTGGAGGTCGTAGACGCCGGCCTCGCCGCGATCGACGAAGTACGGGACGATGTCGCCACCCATGTCGTGGTTCGAGCTCGTCACCTCGCCGTCGTCGATGACCGCCTGCATGAGTGCGTCGGCGTCGAAGACGTAGTTGCCCATCGAGGCGAGCACTTCACCGGGGGAGTCGGGCAGGCCCGGCGCGTCGAGCGGCTTCTCGAGGAAGCGGGCGATGGTCGTCGGGTCGTCCGCGTCGACGTCGATGACGCCGAACTGGTCGGCGAGGGAGATGGGCTGACGGATCGCGGCGACCGTCGCCTTCTTGCCCGAGGCGATGTGCGCCTCGATCATCTGCGCGAAGTCCATGCGGTAGACGTGGTCGGCGCCGACGACCACGACGATGTCGGGCTTCTCGTCGCGGATCAGGTTGAGGCTCTGCAGGATCGCGTCGGCGGATCCGCTGAACCAGCGCTTCCCGAGACGCTGCTGCGCCGGCACGGACGCGACATAGGAGTCGAGCAGGCCGGACAACCGCCAGGTCTGCGAGACGTGGCGGTCGAGGCTGTGGGACTTGTACTGGGTGAGGACGACGATCTGGGTGAGTCCGGAGTTGATGAGGTTCGACAGCGCGAAATCGATCAGGCGGTACTGCCCGCCGAACGGTACGGCCGGTTTCGCGCGGTCTGCGGTCAGCGGCATCAACCGCTTCCCTTCCCCACCAGCGAGGACGATTCCGAAGATCTTCTTTGAGGCGGCCATGGCTTCACAATAGATGCCGGACGAGACCTGTACTAGCGTCTAGACATGCGAGTTGATCTTGTGACAAAGGAGTACCCGCCGGAGATCTACGGCGGCGCAGGCGTCCACGTGTCGGAGCTGGTGAAATCCCTCCGCAGCGACATCGACGTGACCGTGCGCTGCTTCGGCGCGCCACGCGACGAAGCCGACACCGTCGCGTACGGCGTCCCGGCCGAGCTCGAGGGGGCGAACGGCGCGCTCACGACACTCGGGACGGACCTCCTGATCGCCCAGGACGTCGCCGGGGCCGACCTCGTGCACTCGCACACCTGGTACGCGAACGGCGCCGGTCACCTCGCGTCGCTGCTGCACGGCATCCCGCACGTCGTGACCGCGCACAGTCTGGAGCCGCTCCGCCCGTGGAAGGCCGAGCAGCTCGGCGGTGGGTACCGCGTGTCCAGCTGGATCGAGCAGTCCGCCTACGAAGGCGCCGCGGCCGTCGTGGCGGTCAGCGACGGCATGCGTCGCGACATCCTGCGGTCGTACCCGAGCCTCGACCCGGCCAAGGTGCAGGTCATCTACAACGGCATCGACCTGACCGACTGGCAGCCACGCGTGGACGACGAGCTGCTGCGGTCCCTCGGCATCGACCCGTCCCGTCCCTCCGTCGTCTTCGTCGGTCGGATCACCCGTCAGAAGGGGTTGCCGTACCTGCTCCGCGCGGCCCGATTGCTGCCGCCCGACGTGCAGCTCATCCTGTGTGCCGGCGCTCCCGACACCCCGGAGATCCTCGCCGAGGTCAAGGCGCTCGTCGAGGAGCTGCAGCGCGAGCGCACCGGGGTCGTGTGGATCGAACGACTGCTCCCGCGTCACGAGCTGTGCACCGTCCTCACCGCCGCCACGACCTTCGTGTGCCCGTCGATCTACGAGCCGCTCGGCATCGTCAACCTCGAGGCGATGGCCTGCGGTGCCGCCGTGGTCGGGACGGGGACCGGCGGCATCCCGGAGGTCGTGCAGGACGGCGTGACCGGCAGGATCGTCCCGCTCGCGCAGGCGTCCGACGGCACCGGCACCCCGCTCGACCCGGAGCGTTTCGTCGCCGACCTCGCCGCCACCCTCACCGAGGTCGTCCAGGATCCCGCCCAGGCGAGGGCCTACGGGGCCGCTGGTCGCCGACGCGCGGAGTCCGACTTCAGCTGGTCGCGCATCGCCACCCAGACGGCGGAGCTGTACCGCAGCCTGGTCTGAACCACCTGCGGGCACCTCGGAGGACGGCGACGCGCGACGAGTCTTGGCGGATAGGCTAGGACCATGCCGAGCGTGTTGCAGTTCTCCGATGTGTCCGTCGTCCGCAATCTCAACCCCATCCTCGATGGCGTCGACTGGACGGTGACGGGCGACCAGCGATGGATCGTCCTCGGCCCGAACGGCGCCGGCAAGACGACGCTCCTGCAGCTCGCGGCCACGCTCATCCACCCCTCGAAGGGCACGGTCTCCGTGCTCGACGAGACGCTCGGCCGGGTCGACGTCTTCGAACTGCGCCCACGCATCGGCTTCGCGTCCTCCGCCCTCGCGAAGCGGGTGCCGCCGGAGGAGACCGTCCTGGACGTCGTGCTCACGGCGGCCTACTCGGTCACCGGGCGCTGGGTCGAGCAGTACGAGGACATCGACGTGAAGCGCGCGTCGCGGGTCCTCGCCGAATGGAAGCTCGACCACCTCGCCGACCGCCGCTTCGGCACACTGAGCGACGGCGAGCAAAAGCGCGTGCAGATCGCGCGGGCCATCATGACCGACCCCGAACTCCTCCTGCTCGACGAGCCGGCCGCGAGCCTCGACCTCGGCACACGCGAGGAGCTCGTCGAGCTGCTCGGCGGCTACGCGAGCGCCGACGACTCACCGGCGATCATCATGGTGACCCACCACGTCGAGGAGATCCCCGTCGGCTTCACCCACGTCCTGCTCGTTCGCGACGGCGGCATCGTCGCCGCCGGCCCGATCGCCGAGACACTCACGGCCGAGCACCTCAGCGAGACCTTCGACCTCCCGATCGAACTGACCGAGGAGGACGGCCGGTTCCACGCCCGCTCGGCCCGCGCCGGACGCTCGGCCGTCGCTCCCTCCTGACCGCCATGCTCGGCGAGTCGTCCTCGGCTGGCGAGCAGACGCGCGCCGAGTCTGGTAAAGTCGACCTTTGGCTCGCGGAGCCAAGAGCTTTCTGCCTCGTGCCTGGAGTTCCGAGCGCGGGTACTACCCACACCATCCACTCAACAAGGACTGCTGATGAAATCTGACATCCACCCCACGTACGAAGCCGTCGTCTTCCGCGACCTCGCCTCCGGCGCGACGTTCCTCACGCGCTCGACGGTCTCGTCGGGCAAGACGATCGACCTCGACGGCGTCACCTACCCGGTGATCGACGTGGAGATCTCGTCCGAGTCGCACCCGTTCTACACGGGCAAGCAGCGCATCATGGACTCCGCCGGTCGCGTCGAGAAGTTCAACCAGCGCTTCAAGGGCTTCGGCAAGTAGTCCTTCAGCTGGAATACACGAACGCCCCGATCCTCGGATCGGGGCGTTCGTCGTCGTGCCGAGCCGTACAGCTCAGATGCCGATGGGCAGCTGGTCCGCTGGGACGATGATCGGCGCCTCGGGTCGGGCGGCAGGGCGTCCGGTGCGGATGGGCCAAGCACCGTCGGCGACGAACTCGGGATCGCGCACGCGGCGCATGTAGGACTGGAAGCTCTCCGCCTGCTCAAGCGACCAGGTCCGCTGGGCCTCGTGCAACTCGTCGACGCTCGTCGGCAGGGCGTCGGCATGAAGCCGACCGATGGCTTGAGCGACGCGTCCGGCGGCGACGGCGTCCACCCCCGCGTCATGCGCACCCTCGAGCGGAACGCCGTGTAGGGCGGCGACGACCTCGAGCGTCCGCTTGCCGCGCCGGAAGGTGTCGAGCCGCCGGTCGAGGATCAGCGGGTCGACGACGGGGGACGGGTCGGTGATCGACGTCACCCCGTGTCGCTCCGCCTCGAAGTGCAGGAGGGAGAAATCGTACGGAGCGTTGTAGGCGACCACCGGGGTCCGCGCGGCGAACAGCTCGGTGAGGACGGCGACGATCTCTCCGACGACGGCCGGCGCCGGACGCCCCTCCGCCCGGGCCCGCTCCGTCGTGACGCCGTGGATCTCGGCGGCGCGAGCGGGGATCTCGACCCCGGGATCGGCCATCCACGACCACGAACGTTCGACCGAACCGTCCGCGGTGATGACACCGACGAAGGCGGTCACGATGCGACTCGTCTCCACCTCGATGCCCGTCGTCTCGAGATCGAAGACCGCCAGGCGGTCCGTCCAGTGGGGATTCGCATCGACCGTGTTCACGCCTTCACCCTATGACGCACCTCCGACAGGGTCCTGTGCCACGCCGGGGCGGCACGGTCCGCGTCGTCGGGTGAACGCGGAGCCGGACTGCCTAGACTGAGTGGATGCCCGTCGAATCACCGTACGCCGACCAGCTCGACCGCATCCCCGTCCGGGAGCGCTCGCTCATCGTGGACGGAGCCGAGACCCGGTTCTGGGACTACGGCGACCACGAGGCGTCGACGACGATCGTCATGGTGCACGGGTTCCGGGGCGACCACCACGGCCTCGAACCGGTCGTCGCGCAGCTCTCCGGGTTCCGGATCATCGCTCCGGACCTCCCCGGCTTCGGCAGCTCGGCACCCTTCCCCGAGGCCACCCACTCCGTCGAGGGGTACGCCGCCTGGCTGGGACGGTTCATCGAGGAGCTGCACCTGACCGGCCGTGTCGTCCTGCTCGGGCACTCGTTCGGCTCGATCGTGTCGAGCGCCGCCGTCGCCGGGGGACTCCGACCGGACGACCTCATCCTCGTGAACCCGATCGCCGCCCCGGCGCTCCAGGGCCCCCGCGGCGTCCTGACGAGGCTCGCGGTCTTCTACTACTGGTCGTCCGCGAAGCTCCCGAAACGCCTGGGATTCGCGTTCCTCCGCAACAAGGGCGTCGTGCGCATCATGAGCGTCGCGATGTCGAAGACGAAGGACCCGACGCTCCGTCGGTGGATCCACGCCCAGCACGACCAGTATTTCAGCGCCTTCGCCGACCGGGAGGTCGTCCTCGAGTCGTTCACCGCCTCGGTCAGCCACGATGTCAGCGAGTACGCCGACCGGATCCCGAGCCGGACGCTGCTCATCGCCGCCGAGCGTGACGACATCACGCCCGTCGCCGCGCAGTACGCGCTCGCGAAGCGGTTCGCCGACGCGCAGCTGCACGTCATCCCGGGCGTCGGACACCTCATCCACTACGAGGAGCCGCACGACGCGGCGCAGCGCCTCACTGCGTTCCTCGCGGACGACCGCACCGACGCCTGAGGCGTCAGGCGTCGGTCGCCTCCTGCGAGACGACGCTCGTGAAGGCGGACGGGACCAGGCGAGCGGCGATCCCGGTGAGCGTCTCACTGGCACCAGCGTCGAGCTTCACGTCCGCGCGGCCGTCCGCCTTCGTGACGCCGCGGTTGATGACGACGATCGGCAACCGCTTCCGGCGGGCGAGTTCGAGGAGCCGGATCCCCGAGTTGACCACGAGCGACGACCCGGCGATCACGAGTGCGTCGGCGCCGCGCACGAGTGCTGCCGCCTCGGCGTACTTCTCCGTCGGGATGAATTCGCCGAAGAAGACCACGTCCGGCTTCAACATGCCGCCGCAGACCGTGCACACGGGGACGACGATCTCGTCGACCCGCCCGACCTCGGCATCGCCGTCCGGGTTGATCGTCACGTCCGTCTCGGTGTCGAGCCACGGGTTCAGGGCTGTCATGCGCTCCGCGATGCTCGACCTGGCGTAGCTCTGCCCACAGGAGAGACAGCTGACGCGGTCCATCGACCCGTGCAGGTCGACGACGCGGCGCGAGCCGGCCCTGACGTGGAGGCCGTCGACGTTCTGCGTGATGACGCCGTCGGCGATGCCGGCCTCCTCGAGGAGCGCGATCGCCCGGTGGCCGGCATTCGGGCGAGCACCGTCGAACCGCTTCCAGCCGAGGTGGCTGCCGGCCCAGTAGCGTTTGCGCGCGGCGTCGTCGTTGGACAGGAACTGGTCGACCGTCATGGGGGTCCGGACCGGAGCGCCCTGGCCCCGGTAGTCGGGGATGCCGGAGTCCGTGCTCACGCCGGCCCCGGTGAGGAAGGCGACACGTCGGTCCGCGAGCAGCTCGATCGCCCGTTCGAGCCCGGCCTCGGCCGTCTCGTCAGCGGGATCCCCTGCTGCGATCAGCGTGCTCATGCCTGCTCCGTCCATCCGTCCGCGATGACCGGAGTGCTCCGGGCCATCACTTCCCCTGAGTCTAAACGGCCTCGTTTTCGATCGTGTTCCCACTCTGGCAAGGTGGAGGTCGAACATCGCGTCGAGAGGACGTCTCACATGCAGGTCATCCGGATCACCGATCTCGACGACGGACGACTCGACGACTACGCGCGACTGACGGACGTCGCCCTCCGCCGGGTGTCCGAACCCGCCGGTGGCCTGTACATCGCCGAGTCGACGAAGGTCATGGAACGTGCGCTGCGCGCCGGGCACCGACCGCGATCGGTCCTGCTGCAGGAGAAGTGGCTCGAGGACGTCTCGCCACTCCTCGAGGACCACGACGTCCCGGTCTTCGTCGGCGAGCCCGCACTCCTCGAGCAGCTGACGGGCTTCCACCTGCACCGGGGAGCCCTCGCGGCGATGCACCGCCCACCGCTCGCCGATCCCGCCGAACTCCTCGCCGACGCCCGCCGGGTGGTCATCCTCGAGGACATCGTCGACCACACCAACGTCGGCGCCATCTTCCGCTCGGTCGCCGGCCTCGGTGCCGACGCCGTCCTGATCACCCCGCGCTGCGCCGACCCGCTGTACCGCCGAAGCGTCCGCGTCAGCATGGGCACGGTCCTGCAGGTGCCGTGGACCCGCCTGCCGGAATGGGACGTCGCTTCCGGCGTCCTGCGGGATGCCGGCTTCGAGACGGCCGCCTTGGCCTTGGCCGACGATGCCGTGGACCTCGACACCTATGCTCGGACCGCGCCGGAACGACTCGCCATCGTGCTCGGCGCCGAGGGTGACGGTCTGAGCGCCTCGGCCCTCGCCGCCGCCGACACGATCGTGACCATCCCGATGCTCCACGGCGTCGACTCGCTGAACGTCGCGTCGGCCAGTGCCGTCGCCCTCTGGGAGCTCCGGGTCCGCTGACCACGGTCCCACGCTGCCCGAGGACCACCCGGTCGGCGGCACGTCGCGACAGGGTACGCGCAGGAGCGCCGGGTAGCATGACCGGGTGCCACTCACGAGACGACAGATCTACCGCCGCCGCCGTCTCGCCGTCTTCGGTGTCCTCGCCCTCCTCATCGGGGTGTTCGGGTACAGCGCAGGCGCGCTGCTCCGCCCGGTGCCGGCCGCGGCTGCGACGCTCGATTCCAGCGACGCCCTCACCACCTCGCTCGTCCAGCAGACCACACCGGTCGCCTGGCCCGGATTCGGGCGGGGCGCCATCGGTGCCGTCGGGTTCGACGGCGTCCTGAGTTCGAGTGGCGAGCAGACGCCGTTCCCCATCGCGAGCATCACGAAGACGATCACCTCCCTCGTCGTGCTGGAGGCCAAGCCGCTCGCCGCGGGAGATCAGGGCCCATCCATCACGCTGACCGACGCCGACGTCGGGTTCTACTACGACACCATCGCGGAGAACGGTTCAGCGGCACCCGTCGTCGCCGGGTCGGTGTTCACCCAGCGGCAGATGCTCGAAGCACTGCTCCTCCCGTCGGCGAACAACTACAGCATCTCCCTCGCCGTCTGGGCCTTCGGTTCGGTCGACGCGTACCTCGACGCGGCGCGCGCCTGGCTCGATGCACGTGGGCTGACGGGCACGACCGTCACGAACACGAGCGGCCTGGGCGAGACGAACGTCAGCACCCCGAGCGACCTCGTGACCATCGGCAAGCTCGTGCTCGCCGACCCGGTGCTCTCGTCGATCGTCAAGGAGCCCACGGCGGTGCTGCCCGCCATCGGCGAGGTCGAGAACACGAACGCCCTCCTCGGCCAGTACGGGGTGACCGGCATGAAGACGGGGACCGACGACGCCTCGGGCGCCTGCCTGCTGTTCTCCGCCGACCTCCAGGTGGCGGGGCGGACGGTGACCGTCGTCGGCGTCATCCTCGGTGCCGACGACCACACCGTGCTCAACGAGGCCGTGGTCTCCCTGTTGCAGAGCGTGCCGGCCGGATTCCACCAGGTCCAGCTCGCCACCGCCGGGCAATCGGTCGGCTCCTACTCGACCGCGTGGGACCAGGCCGCGAAGGTCGTCGTGGCCTCCGACGCCTCCGTGCTCGTCTGGCAGGACACCCCGATCACGGTCGAGAGCCGCGCCAGAGCCATCGACGCGGGTGCCGCCGGTTCGACGGTCGGGAAGCTCAGCTACACCGTGGGGGCGGGCGCGGAGGGCGGCGCGGCGACGATCGACGTCCCGCTGGCCCTCGACGCGGACGTCACGCCGGTCACGCCCTGGTGGCGCCTGACCAACCCGTGACCGCAGCAGACGCCGGAGCCCGGGTGATCGGCCGGACGGTCAGACGTCGAGTTCCTGGTCCTGCGCTGCGACCGTGAGGAACGGGCCGGCGAGCGGTCGCTTGGCGGTGATGTGGTCGCCGGACGACTGGTGCCGCACCCGACGGAGCACCCACGGCACGAGGTACTCACGCGCCCAGGCGAAGTCCTCGGTCCGGGCCTGACGCCAACGCCTGACGGGGAGCGGCTCCGGCTGCAGCGGCTTGAGGTCGTTCTCGACGTTCAGCGCGTGCAGGACGAGGCGGGCGACCTCGTGGTGGCCGAGCGCGTTCAGGTGCAGGCGGTCCGGTGCCCACATCCGCGGATCCTGGATCGCCTGGAGGGCCCACTGGTCGGCGATGATGCAGTCGTGTCGGGCGGCGATGGCCCGCAGGTTCTCGTTGTAGATCGCGACCTTGCCGCGGATGCTCCGGAAGACGGGGGAGAAGCCGACGTCCACGCCGGTGAACAGCACGACCGTCGCTCCGTCGCTCCGGAGTCGGATGATCGCCTGCTCGAGTCGTCTGGCGATGTCGTCGGGGTCTGTGCCGGGCCGGATCACGTCGTTGCCGCCCGCCGAGATCGTGATGAGGTCCGGGTGCAGCTCCAGGGCCGGCTCCACCTGGTCGTCGAGGATCTGCTGAGCGAGCTTGCCGCGCACCGCGAGGTTGGCGTAGGCGAAGTCCGAGTTCTGCGCGGCCAGCACCTCGGCGACGCGATCGGCCCATCCGCGGTGCCCGCCCGGCGCCCCCGGCTCGGGATCGCCGATCCCCTCCGTGAACGAGTCGCCGATGGCGACGTACCGCGACCAGGGATGGTGCTGTTCGGTCATGGGTGGTTCCTCCTGCTGTGCATCCGGAACCTCCAGCGTACGCCCGCCCCTCGGCTGGCGGATCAGTCGCGAGTCGGACATCCGGATGGGTGTCGGGGACGCACACGATGGTCGGCGGTGTCGGTGCGGCCGGGTACAGTGGTCTCCAGTGAACGCGGAAATCTCTTCGACCCAGCACCTGGGCGGGTCCGCAGCCGAACACCTCTCACCGGCCTTCCCGGAACGCGCAGCGTGGGGCACGGCGAGCAAACTTCGAGCCTGGCAGGCCGAGGCGCTCGAGCAGTACTTCACGACCGAACCCCGTGACTTCCTCGCGGCGGCGACACCGGGCGCAGGCAAGACGACGTTCGCGCTGCGGCTCGCCTCCGAACTCCTCCATCGCGGAACGATCGACCGCATCACGGTCGTCGCCCCGACCGATCATCTGAAGCGCCAGTGGGCCGAGGCCGCGAGCCGGGTCGGCATCCGCCTCGACCCGAACTTCGCGAACCGCGATCAGGTCTTCGGCCGCCACTACCACGGTGTCGCGGTCACCTACGCCCAGGTCGCGGCGAACCCGCCCGTGCATCAGCGCACGACCGATTCGGGTCGCACCCTCGTCATCCTCGACGAGGTCCACCACGGCGGCGACGCCCTGAGCTGGGGCGACGGCATCCACGAGGCCTTCTCGCGGGCGACTCGTCGCCTGTCCCTGACCGGGACCCCGTTCCGGTCAGACACGGCACCGATCCCGTTCGTGGTCTACCAGCCGGATCACCAGGGCATCCGGACCTCCGTCACCGACTACAACTACGGGTACGGTCGAGCACTCCAGGACGGGGTCGTCCGTCCGGTGCTCTTCATGGTCTACGCCGGCCACATGCGCTGGCGGACCAAGGCCGGCGACGAGATGGAGGCCCGCCTCGGCGAGGGCAACACGAAGGACATCACCTCCGCGGCCTGGCGCACCGCCCTCGACCCCCAGGGTGACTGGATCCCGGCGGTCCTGAAGTCCGCTGACCTCCGACTGTCCGAGGTCCGTCAAGCGGTCCCCGACGCCGGCGGACTCGTGATCGCCACCGACCAGACGACCGCGCGAGCCTACGCCGCCATCCTGCACGAGCTGACGGGGGAGCAGCCCACGATCGTCCTCTCCGACGAGAAGGAGGCCAGCGACCGGATCGCCGACTTCTCGGGGAACACCAAGCGCTGGATGGTCGCGGTCCGCATGGTGTCGGAAGGCGTGGACGTCCCACGACTCGCCGTCGGCGTCTACGCGACGTCGTCCGCCACGCCGCTGTTCTTCGCGCAGGCGATCGGGCGATTCGTCCGGGCACGTCGACGCGGCGAGATCGCCAGCATCTTCCTCCCGAACGTGCCGAACCTGATGGCCCTCGCTGAGAAACTCGAGCTCGAACGCGACCACGCACTCGACCGCCCGAGCGACCCGGACGCGGAGGGCGACCTCTTCAACCCGGAGGACGCGATGATGGCGGCCGCGGAGCGCGAGGACAAGGCTTCCGACTCACTCCTCGAGGAGTTCACCTGGCAGGCCGTCTCCTCGGACGCGCACTTCGACCGGGTGGTGTTCGACGGCGACGAGTTCGGCGAGCTCGCCCAGCCGGGCACCGAGGAGGAGTTCGACTTCATCGGGTTCCCCGGGCTCCTCGAGCCTGAACAGGTGCACGAGCTGCTCGTGCAGCGCCAGAGCCGCCAGGCCAAGCGCGGGGCGTTCGTCGACAAGAACGCCGCCTCGCCGAGTCCGCAGGCGGACATCCCCGCTCCGCTCTACCGCACCCTCAAGGAGCAGCGCCAGGTGCTCAACACCCTGGTCGGCCTCTACGCCAAGCACACGAAGGAGCCGCACGGACTCGTGCACGCCGAACTGCGACGCGTCTGCGGCGGCCCCGCCGTGGCACAGGCGAGCGTGACGCAGCTGCAGTCGCGCATCGACCTGCTCCGTCGGCGCCTGGGCCACGGGCACTGAGGACAGCGCTTCTTCTCGCGCGCGCGTTCTCCTGCATCGCGGTCAGCCCGCCGGAGCTGCCCTTCGACAGGCTCAGGGACCGGCGGTGCAGGCTCAGGGACCGGCGGAGGTGCGCCGGATTTCGCTCTGGCCGAAGACGATCTCGGGTGTCGGCGTGTCGTGGAGTCCGGCGGAAAAACAAGAACGGCCGGAGCTTTCGCTCCGGCCGTTCGCCGTCTCAACACGGTGTGCGCGAAGGGGGACTTGAACCCCCACGCCCGTAAGGGCACTAGCACCTCAAGCTAGCGCGTCTGCCATTTCCGCCACCCGCGCGTGTTGTGATCGTGTCCGGCTTTCGCTGGGCACGAGAAGAAACTCTAGCACGGATTTCGACAGCCGTTCACCACCTCGTACCGCCAGAGGATCTTCTCGACGGCTTCCGGCCGTGCGCCGACCGCGCAGAACGGGGGAGAGGTGCAGCGGTCAGGGCCGACGGGTAGCGTGGAACCATGACCTCCGGCTCAGACGCATCCGACCTCACGCTCGACGAGACCACGCGGATCGCGCGGGACCTCATCCGCATGGACACGACGAACTACGGTGAGGGCCGCTCCAACGGCGAGACGGAGGCCGCCGAATATGTCGAGGCGTACCTCCGCGACCTCGGTCTGGAGCCGGAGCTGATCGACGCCGCTCCGGGCCGGACCAGCGTGGTCGCGCGGGTCGCCGGTGCGAACCCCGAGAAGCCGGCGCTCGTCGTACACGGACACCTCGACGTGGTGCCTGCCGACCCTGCGAACTGGTCGGTGGACCCCTTCGGCGGCGAGATCAAGGACGGCCTGCTGTGGGGACGCGGGGCCGTCGACATGAAGAACATGGACGCGATGATCCTCGCGTCGCTCCGCGAGATCCTCGACAGCGGCCGCCGCCCGGAACGCGACCTCGTGATCGCGATGTTCTCGGACGAGGAGAACGGCGGTGTGTTCGGCTCGCACCACCTCGTGACGGAACGACCCGAGCTCTTCGCCGGCGCGACCGAGGCGATCAGCGAGGTCGGCGGGTACTCGATCACGTTCGGCGGACGCCGCTCCTACCTCCTCCAGACCTCGGAGAAGGCCCTCGTCTGGATCAAACTGGTCGCGACCGGACGAGCGGCCCACGGATCCCGCTACGTGCAGGACAACGCCGTCACCCGCCTCGCGGAAGCGGTGGCGGCCATCGGACGCACCGAGTGGCCCGTCCGACTCACCGACACCACCGAGCAGCTGCTCCGTGAGATCGCCACCATCCTCGGCACCACACCCGAACGGCTCGGCCCGGACGAGCTCGCCCTCGCGACGGGTACGGCCTCCGGCTTCATCCAGGCCTCGCTGCGCACGACGAGCAACCCGACCCTGCTGCAGGCCGGCTACAAGCACAACGTGATCCCCGATCGCGCCGAGGCGCTCGTCGACATCCGCACCCTGCCCGGCGAGGAGGACGCCGTGCTCGCGCGCGTCGCGGAGATCGTCGGTGAGGACATCGAGATCATCGTCATGCACCGCGACATCGGCCTCGAGACACCGTTCTCGGGTCCGCTCGTCGACGCGGTCGTCGAGACGCTCGGGCGCCACGACCCCGGCGCCCCGGTGCTCCCGTACATGCTCTC
Organism: Plantibacter sp. CFBP 13570; assembly: GCF_014841395.1. Taxonomy (NCBI): domain Bacteria; kingdom Bacillati; phylum Actinomycetota; class Actinomycetes; order Micrococcales; family Microbacteriaceae; genus Plantibacter; species Plantibacter sp. CFBP 13570. The sequence continues at coordinate 74,684 of NZ_JACYTW010000009.1, forward strand.
CGGCGGTACCGACAACAAGGCGCTGTCGCTCCTCGGCATCACCGGGTACGGCTTCGCTCCGCTGCGCCTGCCGGAACACCTGGACTTCCCCGCGATGTTCCACGGAGTCGACGAGCGCGTGCCGCTCGACGCGCTAGGGTTTGGCAAGCAGGTCCTCACGGACCTCCTCCTCGACTACTGACTTCCCACGGTCCGTCTTCGCGCCCTCCGAGCCGCGAGACGCTCCAGGAGCCGCCCCGCCGACGACTGCCGGATCCGGCCGAACACCAGCCATCCGGCTGCAGAAAGGTGCCCTGTGGACCTCATCAACGCCATCATCCTCGGACTCGTCCAGGGACTCACCGAGTTCCTCCCGATCTCGTCGAGTGCGCACCTGCGCATCCTCGGCGAGTTCCTCCCGGGGGCGAAGGACCCTGGCGCGGCGTTCACGGCGATCACCCAGATCGGTACCGAGGCCGCCGTCGTGGTGTTCTTCTGGCGCGACATCGTCCGCATCATCTCCTCCTGGTGCAAGGCCCTCGTCGGCAAGATCCCGAGGGATGACGCCGACGCCCGCATGGGGTGGCTGATCATCATCGGCAGCGTCCCCATCGTCGTGCTCGGCCTGTTGTTCCAGGACGAGATCGAGACGACCTTCCGCTCACTGTGGATCGTCGCGATCATGCTCATCGTGTTCGGCATCCTGCTCGGTGTCGCCGACGCCGTCGGAGCGAAGAAGCGACGACTGAAGAGCCTGACCTACGGCGACGGCGCGATCTTCGGAGGCGCCCAGGCCCTCGCCCTCATCCCCGGTGTCTCCCGCTCCGGCGGCACGATCACGGCGGGGCTGTTCATGGGCTACGAGCGCCGTGCTGCGGCGCGGTACGCTTTCCTGCTCGCGATCCCCGCGGTGTTCGGCAGCGGCTTCTACCAGGTCTTCAAGAGCATCGGCGAGCCGAGCCCGTACGGACCGGTCGAGACGCTCGTGGCCACCGTCATCGCCTTCGTCGTCGGCCTCGCGGTCATCGCCTTCTTCATGAGCTACATCTCGAAGCGCAGCTTCCTGCCCTTCGTCGTCTACCGCATCGTGCTCGGCGTCGTCCTGCTGGTGCTGCTCGGCACGGGCGTGATCAACGCGTGAGGGCCTGGTCCGCCCCGGTCGTGCCGAAGCTGCCCGGCTCCGGCACGGCCCCGTGCCTCTGGGACACCCCGAGCGCCGGGCTCATCGAGGCCTCCGCCGAACGCACGGCGCGGTTGTACGTCTGCGGCATCACGCCGTACGACGCGACCCACCTCGGCCACGCGTCGAGCTACCTCGCCTACGACACCCTGCAGCGCGTCTGGCTGGACGCCGGCTACGAGGTGCACTACGCCCAGAACGTCACCGACGTGGACGACCCGCTGCTCGAGCGGGCCACCGCGACCGGCGTCGACTGGGTCGAACTCGCAGCGAGCCAGGTCGAACTCTTCCGAAGCGACATGGAACGCCTCAGCATCCTTCCCCCCGAGGACTACGTCGCGGTCACCGAGGTCATCGGACCGATCGCCGACGCCGTCGCGCTGCTCATCGAGCGCGGTGTCGCCTACACGGTCGACACCCCGGACAGTGCAGCCGGAGACGACGTCTACTTCGACGTGCGCGCCGCGGCCGACGACGTCTGGCACCTCGGCGCGGAGAGCGGGCTCGACGAAGCGACGATGGCCGCGTTCTTCGCCGAGCGCGGGGGAGACCCCGACCGCGCCGGGAAACGCGACGCCTTCGATCCACTGCTCTGGCGGGCGGCGCGCGACGGCGAGCCGAGCTGGGAGTCACCCGTCGGTCAAGGGCGCCCCGGCTGGCACATCGAGTGCTCGGTGATCGCCCTCCAGCACCTCGGATCCGACTTCACGGTCCAGGGTGGCGGCTCCGACCTCGTCTTCCCGCACCACGATCTGAGTGCCGGGCACGCCGCAGCGCTGTCCGGTCGCCCGCTCGCCAAGGTGTTCAGCCACGCCGGCATGGTCGCCTACGAGGGCACCAAGATGTCGAAGTCCCTCGGCAACCTCGTCCTCGTCTCACGCTTGGCCGCCGACGGAGCAGACCCCTCGGCCATCCGGCTCGCGATCCTCGCGAACCACTACCGCAGCGATTGGGAATGGCACGACGAGCACCTCGTCCTGGCCGATCGTCGGCTCGGGACCTGGCGTTCGGCCTTCGCGACGGACAGCGCGGGTGGCACTTCCGCCGTCGAGCTGCTGCAGGCGATGCGGGTCCGCCTGGCGGACGACCTCGACACGCCGGGCGCCATCGCGCTCGTCGACGCCGCAGCGACGACCGGCGTCGACGACGCCGACCTCGCGCGGTCGGCCGTCGACGCGCTCCTCGGCGTGCGCTGAGTAGGACGGCGACTCACCGGAGTCGCGCCGCGGCGATGGGACCGGGTTACTCGCGGTCCTTCCGCCAGGGCTCGTCGCCCTTGCCCTCGTCCCGACGGAGGTACCGCTCGAACTCCTTGGCGATCGCCTCGCCGCTCGCCTCGGGCGACTCGACGGTGTCGCGCGCCTGCTCCAGCTGCTGGATGTAGGCGGCCATGTCCTCGTCTTCGGCGGCGAGCGTGTCGATCCCGCTCTGCCACTCGCCGGACTCCTCGACGAGGGCTCCGCGGGGGATGACGACGTCGATGAGCTCCTCGAGCTTGTCGATCAGCGCCAGGACGGCTTTCGGGGAGGGCGCGCTGTGCACGTAGTGGGGGACCGAGGCCCAGACCGACAGACTCTGGACACCCTGCCGCTCGGCGGCGTCCGCCAGCACACTGAGGATGCCGACCGGCCCCTCGTACGTGCTGCGCTCGAGCTGCAGAGCCTGCCGCAGCTCCGCGTTCTCGCTCGAGGCGAAGACCGAGATGGGCCGCGTGTGCGGGACGTCGGCGAGCATCGCACCGAGCATCACCATGCCGGTGATGCGCTGCTCGGTGATCACGGCGAGGATCTCGTCGACGAACGCCTTCCAGCCGCGCGAGGGCTCGGCACCGAGCAACACGTAGACGTTGTCGCCACCGCCCTCGCTGACCCGGAGCGCAGCGTCCTCCGCCAGCGGGGTCGCGGGCTTCGCCGCTTCGGGGTCGGGCCCAGAGATCGTGGTACCGGGCCAGGTCAGCGAACGCTTGCCGTCCTCGTCGACGCCGACAGTCGGCCGGTTGAACTGGTAGTCGTAGTAGGGCTCCGGGTCGATCTCGAGCAGCGGGCGGAGGGCGAGCGACTCGCGAAGCACGCGCACCGCGCCGCTCGCCGCCTCGCCGGCATCGTTCCAACCCTCGAACGCCACGACGAGCAGGCGACCGCCCAGCGGCTCCTTGGTGTCTTCCGTCACGTCTCACTCCTCGGTGCACGGGGACCTTCCGCGACCATCCATCCAGGATAGGCGCTTCGCCACCCGGTAGCATGGCACCCCGTGACCACTCTCCTCCCTGCCGCAGTCCTCTGGGACATGGACGGCACCGTCGTCGACACCGAGCCCTACTGGATGGAGGCCGAGACCGAGCTGGTCGCGGCCCACGGTGGCACCTGGACCCATGAGGACGGCCTCCTGCTCGTCGGGAACGGACTCTGGGACTCCGCCGCCGTGCTCCAGGGCCGCGGCGTCGCGCTGGACGCGGACACGATCGTCGCCCACCTCACGGACCACGTCCGGCGCCTCATCCAGGAACGCGGCGTCCCGTTCCGTCCCGGCGCCCAGGAGCTGCTCCACGAGCTCCGGGAGGCCGGCGTGCCGACCGCACTCGTCACCATGTCGATCCGGTCCATGGCCGAGGACATCGCGAGCGGCATCCCGTTCGACGCATTCGACCTCATCGTCGCCGGCGACGAGGTCGAGCAGCCCAAGCCCCATCCGGACCCCTACCTCAGGGCCGCCGAAGCACTCGGCGTCGACCCGCGCGAGTGCATCGCGATCGAGGACTCCGCCACCGGTCTCGCGTCCGCGCTCGCGGCGGGGACCATCGCCGTGTCCGTCCCGCACATCGTGCCGATCCCCGAGGGCCCGCACCACACCACCTGGGACACCCTCGCCGGGCGCTCCGTCGCCGACCTCGCCGAGCTGCGCTCGACCGCGAGCGGCACCACCCACCACCCCGAGACAGAGGCAGCACAGCGATGAGCGCGAACCACCAGCCGGCGAACAGCGGCCCCTTCCGCGAGGGTGACCGCGTGCAGCTGACCGGACCGAAGGGGCGGAAGAACACCATCACGCTGGAGGCCGGCAAGGTCTTCCACACGCACCGCGGGATGATCGAGCACACCACGATCATCGGCCTGCCGGACGGCAGCGTCGTCGCCAACACCGAGGGCATCGAGCACCTCGCGCTCCGGCCGCTGCTGGTCGACTTCGTGATGTCGATGCCTCGCGGTGCCGCCATCATCTACCCGAAGGACGCGGCCGAGATCATCGGCCAGGCGGACATCTTCCCTGGCGCGACGGTCGTCGAGGCCGGTGTCGGTTCCGGTGCGCTCTCCCTCTGGCTCCTCCGGGCCATCGGACCGTCGGGCAGGTTGGCCTCCTTCGAGCGTCGGGACGAGTTCGCCGACGTCGCCCGCGGCAACGTCGCGACCTTCTTCGGCTATGACCCGCAGAACTGGTCGGTCACGGTCGGCGACCTCCAGGAGACCCTGCCCGACACGATGCCCGCCGAATCCGTCGACCGCGTGGTGCTCGACATGCTCGCACCGTGGGAGTGCCTCGACGTCGCGTGGGAGGCGCTGAAGCCCGGCGGCGTGATCCTCTGTTACGTCGCCACCGTCACCCAGCTGTCCCGGGTCGCCGAGGCGATCCGAGGGACGGGCGGCTTCACGAACCCCCAGTCGAACGAGACCATGATGCGCGGGTGGCACGTCGAGGGACTCGCCGTGCGACCGGACCACCGGATGATCGGACACACGGGCTTCCTCATCACCGCACGGAAGCTCGCGCCCGGTACGGTCCTGCCCGAGCTCAAGCGACGCGCCTCGAAGAGCGACTTCAGCGCCGAGGACGTCGAGCTGTGGACGCCGGGCGCCCTCGGGGAACGCTCCGCGAGCGCGAAGATCCTGCGGAAGCGCGCCAGGAGCGCCGGGGCGAGCGCCGAGCTCTCCCGTGCGCGGGGCCTCGACGGCGAGAGCGCGGGGCCCGACGGGTCGGTCGAACCGTCCGCCGCTGAGCCGCCGCTCGGCGACGATCGTTGACCCCGGTTCACGTCGACTAAACTGTGCGACGGCGACCTGCCGTCCCACCCGTACCACCGAAACGAGGATCCGTGCGCACTGCACCAGCTCTCATCGCCGCAGCAGGCCTCCTGCTCGTCTCCCTCACCGGGTGCACCGCGCCGGGTTCGGCCTCGTGCGACACCGCGGCGTCCGCCGGCGACGCGACGAAGCTCATCAGCGTGTCGGGCGACTTCGGCGCCACCCCGAAGGTGGAGCTCCCGAAGCCGCTGTACACGAAGACGACGGAGCGCCAGGTCGTGATCCAGGGCGACGGTCAGCAGGTCTCGGCCGACGGCACCGTCAACCTCAACCTGATGCTCCTCAACGGACGCACGGGCGATGTCCTGCAGCAGACGGACTTCAACGGGCCCGCGAGCACCCTCATCGCCCTGTCCGGAAGCCTCCCCGGCTTCGCGAAGGCGTTCGCCTGCACGACGGTCGGATCCCGCGTCGTCGCGGCGATCTCACCCGAGGACGCGTTCGGCCCGAGCGGTGGCAGCGAGGCGAACGGCATCAAGAAGGACGACGCGATCATCCTCGTCGCCGACATCCAGGGTGCGGCGCTGCCCAAGGCCGACGGTGCCGAGCGCCCGATCCCGTCGGGGTTCCCCTCCGTCGTGACCGCTCCGAACGGTCAGCCCGGTATCACCATCCCGGCGGCCCCCGCCCCGACCGAGACGAAGCACACCCTGTCCCGTGTCGGCGACGGTGCCACGGTCAAGGCCGGCGACCAGGTCATCGTCAACTACACCGGCGTGCTGTGGGATCAGAAGAGCGTCTTCGACAGCAGCTGGGAGAAGGGCCAGCCCCTCGTCTTCCAGGCCGACGGCGGTCAGATGATCAAGGCCTTCAACGACGCGGTCGTCGGCCAGCAGGTCGGCTCGCAGATCATCCTCGTGGTGGCGCCGAAGGACGGCTACGGCGAGCAGGGTTCGGGCAGCGTCCCGGCCGGCGCGACACTCGTGTTCGTCATCGATGTGCTCGGCACCCAGCGCGCGGCGAAGTAACCGACACGCCTCGGAGACGGCCCGTCCCACGCCCGCGTCGCGGGTGGGGGACGGGCCGTCCGTCGGTAGACTGGACCGGTGTCCTCAGCCCGCGAGTCCCCGAAGCCGGTCCCGGTGGAGGAGCGACTCTTCAGCCTCGTGCTCGCGCTCCTCGCCACGCAGACCGGCCTGACGAAGAACGAGATCCTGTCGACCGTCCAGGGGTACCGCCAGCAGTATTCGAGTGGCGGCGGCAACGCCAGCCTCGAGCGACAGTTCGAGCGCGACAAGGACAACATCCGCGAACTCGGCGTCCCGCTCGAGACGATCGAGCAGCCGGGCGAACCCGGCAACAACCAGTCGATGCGCTACCGGATCCCGAAGGGCGCCTACGAGCTTCCCACCGACGTCCGGTTCACCCCGGCGGAGCTGTCGCTGCTGTCGCTCGCAGCCACCGTGTGGCGCGAGGGGTCGCTCTCCGGCCAGTCGCAGCGAGCGATGACGAAGTTGCGGTCGCTCGGCATCGAGCCCGATGAACCGATCATCGGATACGCGCCGAGACTCCGCACCCGGGAGGCCTCGTTCGAACCGCTCGACGCAGCGCTCGAACGACGGTCAGTGGCCACCTTCCCCTACCTGAAGCCCGGCGAGGCCCGGCCACGCGTCCGCACCGTCGCACCGCTGGCACTCGTCCAGCACGAGGGTCGCTGGCACCTCTACGCGACCGACCGGACGGTGGACGAGCCCCGGACGTTCCTCCTGTCGCGGATCGTCGGTCCGGTCAAGCCGACGGGGGAGTCGTTCCCCGCCGACGCCCGCGACCACGCCGCCGACGCGATCGACGGCCTGCGCCGTGTGTCCTCGTCGCAGCGCGCCCTCGTCCGTGTCCGGCCCGGAACCGACGCCGCGGCCCGCCTCGGCAACCGCTACGGCGTCAGCGACACGGAGCGCACGGAACTCACCATCCCGTACCTCGACCACCACATCCTCGCCGACGAGCTCGCCGGGTTCGGCCCGGAGGTCGTCGTCCTCGACCCTCCGGCGCTCGTCGAGGCCGTGGCGTCCAGACTCGAGCTGGTCGTCGCCCGCCACCGCTCGACGGACGACGCACCACACCCCGAGGAGACCGCCCGTGGCTAAGCGACCGGCGGCGCCCCGCGCCCAGGACAAGCTGATCTTCCTCCTCTCGCTCGTGCCGTACCTCATCGACCGCGAGCGGGTCACGGTCGACGAGGCCGCGCGGCACTTCGGGCTGTCCCCGCGCCAGATCCGAGAAGCGGTCGAGCTCTTGACGGTGTCCGGCGTGCCGGGCGACACCCGGCAGTACCTCGCCGGCGACCTCTTCGACATCGACTGGGGCAGCTTCGAGGAGGACGACGAGATCGTCCTCACCCACCGGGTCGCCCTCGACGACAGTCCCCGCTTCTCAGCCCGCGAGGCCTCCGCCCTCATCGCCGGCCTGCAGTCGCTCCAGCGCCTTCCCGAGTTCGTCGACAGCGACGTCATCGGCGGCGTGATGGCCAAGCTCGCCCGCGGGGCGTCGTCGGCACCGGGCCAGCTCGCGGTCACCGAGTCCTACTCCGCACACGCGGTCGGCATCATCCGGTCGGCTCTGGCCGCCGGCCACAGCGTCGCGTTCGACTACGTCGACGCGAGTGGGGCGACCGAGGCGAGGCTGGTGGACCCGCTGCGCCTCGAGTCCCAGGACCAGGACTGGTACCTCTACGGGTGGTGCCACCTGCGCGAGGCGACGCGTCGCTTCCGTCTCGATCGGATGACCGAGCTCCGGGAGACCGACGCCGAGGTCGTGTTCCGCGAAGCGGACGTCGTCGTCCCGACCGCGTTGTTCGAGCCGAGCGACTCTGACCGCAACGTCACCGTGCTCGTCCGACGCTCGGTCCTGCCGCTCATCGACGACTACGTGGTCGCCGTCGACAGCGCGCCAGGCGGCCCCGCAGCCCGCGAGGACAGCGACGCCGAGGTGACCGCGACCCTGCGCCTCGCGCACCATCACGGCCTCAAACGACTGGTCGCCGCACACCCCGGGCTCATCACCGTGCTCGGCCCGGCGGACGCGCGCGACGCGGTCGCCGATTGGGCGGCCGCCGGTCTCGCGCAGTACCGCACGACATCCGGGAGCTGACTCCCGAGACTCCCGGCAGGAGAGCGGGAGATGCAGGGTAGAGTGAGTGGACCTCGACCTCGAAGATCAGGAACGAAGACTATGTTCGGCAACGCATTCACCGGGTGGCACCTCGTCATCATCCTCCTCATCGTCCTGCTGCTGTTCGGAGCACCGAAGCTCCCGGGTCTCGCCCGCAGCGTCGGCCAGTCGATGCGGATCTTCAAGAGCGAGGTCAAGAGCATGCGCGACGACGAGCCCGCCTCGCCCGACGCGACTGGCACGGTTCCGCCCGCGAGTGCGGCACCCGCCGACCCGACTCCGGCCGCGACGGCCCCGCAGAAGCCGACCGACCCGCCGGTCAAGCCGTAACCCTGAGGACCACCCGAGCCCGATGACGCCAGCACCTGGCCCCCGACGAGTGCGCCTCGAACACACTGCTCAGGAACGGACGATGTCGCCGTGGCCCTGACCGAGAAGCGTCCCAAGAAACAGAACCGCGAAGGGCGGATGTCCCTCGGCGAGCACCTCGTCGAGTTGCGGAAGCGGCTGTTCTACTCCGCCATCGGCATCATCGTCGGCATGGTCGCGGGTTTCATCGCCTCCGAGTGGATCATCGAGGCGATGAGCGCCCCCATCCTCGTCATCGCCGACGATCGCGGGCAGGCGTTCCTGAACTTCACCAACGTCACGAGCGCGTTCGACCTCCGGATGAAGATCGCCCTCACCGCCGGCGTCGTCCTGTCCAGCCCGGTGTGGCTCTACCAGATCTGGGCGTTCCTCGTGCCCGGCCTGACGCGCAAGGAGCTGAAGTACGCGATCGGGTTCTTCGCGACCGCCGTGCCGTTGTTCCTCGCGGGCTGCTACGCGGGCTGGTTCGTGTTGCCGCACATCGTCGAGCTCATGCTCGGCTTCACCCCGACGGCAGCGGCCAACTTCCTCGACGCCACCACCTATTACGACTTCGTCCTGAAGCTGGTGCTCGCGGTCGGTGTCGCCTTCGTCCTGCCCGTGTTCCTCGTCCTGTTGAACTTCGTCGGCGTGCTCTCCGCAGCGGCGATCATCAAGGCGTGGCGGGTCGCGATCCTCGTCATCGTGCTCTTCACGGCCATCGCCACGCCCGCCGCCGACATCGTGTCGATGTTCGTCCTGGCGATCCCGATGGTCCTGTTGTACTTCGCGGCCTACGGCGTCGCCGTCCTCCACGACCGCAGTGCGGCCAAGCGACAGCGACGCATCGACGCCGAACTCGGCAGCGCGGGGCTCGCATGAGCGACACCGCTTCGCCTGCCGAGCGGTATCGGGCAGCAGCGGTCCGGAACGCGACACCGAGGCTCCAGGAGTTCCGCGCGAGGCAGCGTTTCGACCTGGACGCGTTCCAACTCGAGGCGTGCGAGCGGATCGAGAACGGCAGCAGTGTCCTCGTCGCCGCACCGACGGGGGCCGGCAAGACCATCGTCGCCGAGTTCGCGATCGCCCTCGCCATGCACGGCGACCGCGGCAAGGTCTTCTACACCACGCCGATGAAGGCGCTCAGCAACCAGAAGTTCCAGGAGCTCACCGCCGAGTACGGGTCCGAGCACGTCGGCCTGCTCACGGGCGATACGAACGTGAACGGCAACGCCCGCATCGTCGTCATGACGACCGAGGTCCTCCGCAACATGCTGTACGCGGACTCCGACGCGCTGACCGATCTCGCCTTCGTCATCATGGACGAGGTGCACTACCTGGCGGACCGGTTCCGCGGAGCGGTGTGGGAAGAGGTCATCATCCACCTCCCGCAGGCCGTCCGGATGGTGTCGCTGAGCGCGACCGTGTCGAACGCCGAGGAGTTCGGCGACTGGCTGCAGGCCGTCCGCGGCGACACCGCCGTCATCGTGTCCGAGGAGCGCCCGGTGCCCCTCACCCAGCACGTGCTGATGCGGAACAAACTCATCGACCTGTTCGCCGCACCGAGCCTCGCCGACACCCATCAGGTCAACCCGGAGCTCGTCCGCATGGCGCAGTTCGGTGGCCGTGCACCGAACAGCCGTCAGTACAAGGACGTCAGCCGCTACAACCAGCGCCGAGCCCCGCATCGGGCCGAGAAGCTCGACCGTGGGCATTTCGTCCAGATGCTCGACGACCACCACCTGCTCCCGGCGATCTTCTTCGTCTTCAGCCGTGTCGGGTGCGACCAGGCGGTCAAGCAGGTCCTCCGTTCGGGCATCAGGCTGACCGAGGCGCACGAACGCGACGAGATCCGCCAGATCGTCGACGAGCACTGCCGGACCCTTCTCGACGAGGACCTCGCCGTCCTCGGCTACTGGGAGTGGCTCGACGGTCTGGAGCGGGGCGTCGCCGCCCACCACGCCGGTCTCCTGCCGGCGTTCAAGGAGGTCGTCGAGGAGCTCTTCCGGCGGAAGCTCGTGAAGGTCGTCTTCGCGACCGAGACCCTCGCGCTCGGCATCAACATGCCGGCCAGGACGGTCGTCCTCGAGAAGCTCGAGAAGTTCAACGGCGAGGCACGCGTCCCGATCACCCCGGGGGAGTACACCCAGATCACGGGGCGTGCCGGACGCCGTGGCATCGACGTCGAGGGCCACGCCGTGATCCAGTGGACCGAGGGGCTGCACCCGCAGTCCGTCGCCTCGCTGGCCTCCCGACGCACCTACCCGCTCAACTCCAGCTTCCGCCCGACCTACAACATGGCGGTCAACCTGATCGACCAGTTCGGCCGTCAACGCACCCGTCAGATCCTCGAGTCGTCCTTCGCGCAGTTCCAGGCAGACCGAGCCGTCGTCGGGATCGCCCGGAAGGTGCGCGAGCAGGAGTCCTCGCTCGCCGGCTACGAGAAGTCCATGTCGTGCCACCTCGGGAACTTCGTCGAGTACGCGGGCATCCGGCGCGAGCTCACGGACCTCGAACGCAAGGGCGAGCCGAACGGCTCGCGCGCGTCGAAGGACCGTCGCCAACGCAAGCTCGCCGAACTCCGCAAGCGCATGCGGGCTCACGCCTGCCACGTCTGCCCGCACCGCGAGGACCACGCTCGCTGGGCGGAACGATGGTTCAAGCTCAAGAAGCAGACCGACCAGCTGCGACAGCAGATCCAGACGCGGACGGGCGCGGTCGCTCGTGTGTTCGACCGTGTCGTCGACGTGCTGCTCGAGTACGAGTACCTGGCACGCGACGAGCACGGCGCAGTCGTCGTCGCGGCTCCCGGACGCACCTTGAAGCGCATCTACGGAGAACGGGACCTCCTCGTGGCGGAGTGTCTGCGCACCGGTGCGTGGAACGAACTCGATGCCGCGTCCCTCGCCGCGATGGCCGCCGCGATCGTGTACGAACCACGGCGTGAGGAGCAGAACACCCCGGAGCGCTTCCTGCCCCGCGGCCCGTTCCGCTCCGCGCTCGAACGGACGCAGGACCTCTGGAGCCGGCTCGACGACAGCGAACGGGAGCACCGCCTCCCGGGGAGCAACCCGATCTCGACCGGTCTCTCCCTCGCGATGCACCAGTGGGCCAAGGGTGCGAACCTCGACACGGTGCTCATCGAGGCGGAACTCGCCGCCGGCGACTTCGTGCGGTGGTGCAAGCAGACCATCGACCTGCTCGATCAGCTCCGCGTCGTCGACGGACCGGTGGGTCGTCATTCGCGTGAGGCGCTGGACTCGATCCGACGCGGCATCGTCGCGTACAGCTCGCTGTGAGGCCCCTGCACCGTCGGAACCACCGGCTCCGACCGATCGACGCGCTGGTCGACCGTCGTCCGCCGCTCCCGCTCTGGCTCGCGGCCGTCGTGGCCATCGCCGCCGGCCCGGTCCTCGACGCCGGCTTCCCGGACCGCGGGGTCTGGCCCCTGACGTTCGTCGGCATCGCCCTCGTCCTCCTCACCCTCATGGGGCGCAGCGTCGGCGGTGCGCTCCTCGTCGGCTTCCTGGCAGGGGAGTCTTTCTACCTCATCCACATCGAGTGGGCGACCGCCTACCTGGGTCCCGTCCCGTGGGCGGCACTGTCGACGCTGGAGGCCATCTTCTTCGCGCTCGGAGCCGTGCTCATCACCCTGGCGTACCGCTGGGTGCCGCGCGCCTTCCCCGGGATCGGGGGGCGGGTCTGGTTGACCGCCGCGGTCGTCGCCGCCCTGTGGACCGCGCGCGAGACGCTCGTGAGCACCTGGCCCTACGGCGGATTCCCGTGGGCGAGGATGGCGCTCAGCCAGTCCGAGAGCCCGTTCGCACCACTCGTGGCCTGGGTCGGGTTCTCGGGGCTGTCGTTCCTCATGGTGCTGCTCGTGGCACTCGCCCTCCAGCTCGCGGCGACCGCCGAGCTCCCGACGGTCAGCCGGGTCGGGACCGCGGTCCTCGCGGTCATCGCGGTGCTCGTCGTGCCGGCATGGCCGACGGCGACGACCGGGAGCATGCGGGTGGCTGCCATCCAGGGCAACGGCCCCGCCGGCTACTTCGACGCCGCAGCACCCGGCACCGTCATGCAGACCCAGATCGACGAGACGCTGCAGGTGCTCGACGCGGACGTCGACGTCGTGGTCTGGCCCGAGGGCAGCGCAGACCTCGACCCGCAGCGGGTTCCTCAATCGGCTGCAGCCCTCGACGCGTTGAGCCGTCGCATGGACGCACCGTTCGTCGTCGGTGCGATCTCCCAACGCGGCGACCGCTACTACAACTCGTCACTCCTCTGGGACGCCTCGGACGGCGTCCGCGACGTCTACGACAAGAAGCACCCGGTCCCGTTCGGTGAATACGTCCCGGACCGGAAGTTCTGGGAGCCGTTCGCACCCGACCTCATCGGCCTCATCCAGCGCGAGTACACCCCGGGCACGAAGGACAACGTCTTCGACATCGACGGCGTGCTCGCAGGGATCAGCATCTGCTTCGACATCGCCGACGACCAGCTCACCCGCGACGCGGTGGCGGGCGGCGCGCGGATCGTGTTCGCCCAGACCAACAACGCGGACTTCGGGCAGACGGACGAGAACCAGCAACAGCTGGCGATCGCACGGCTCCGGGCGATCGAATCGGCTCGGTCCGTGGTGAACATCTCCACGGTGGGGACCAGCCAGATCATCGGGCCCGACGGCTCGACGATCGACAGCATCCCGGCCTTCCGCCCCGGCTCAATGGTCTCCGAGGTGCCGCTGACGGACACGGTCACGCCGTCGATGGCCTTCGGTCACCAGCTCGAGATGTTCATCGGTGGCATGGGACTCGCGTCGCTGGTCCTCGCCGGTTTCGCCGGCAGGCCCCGGCGCGTCCCGAACCGGCCCCGGACATGACGATCGGCTGATCCGGTACCGGATCAGCCGATCGAGGGGAGGCCTGTCAGGGGCTCGGTGTCACGCGCTCTTCTGCTGGCCGCGACGGGCCCGGAGATACGAGAGGCGCTCTTCGAGCAGCTCCTCGAGCTCATCGCGCGAGCGGCGCTCGAGCAGCATGTCCCAGTGGCTGCGGGGCGTCTTCACATCACCGCGGTCGACGACGACGGGCTTCGAGTCGACGAGGAGGACGGCCTCCGCACCGCAGTGCCGGCACTCCCACAGTTCGGGGACTTCCGCATCGGCGGCGAAGGTCATGGTGGTCTCGCGCTCGCAACTCTGACACCGGTAGATGTGGTTGCTCCGCGCCGAGAATATGACGCCCTCTTCCGTTTGTAGACTCTGGGCGCCCAGGCGCATTCCGCGCAAACTGCGATCTGCCATTGTGTGGTCTCCTCTCGCTCGGCATCCACAGTTATAAACCCACAAGCTGGGTAAACTGTTCCGTTCACCCATCTGGCTATCAGCTCATGCCCAGCTGCAGCCACGCCGGATGCGGAGAGCTGAGCCGTCAGCGCGAGCGGACCACGTCGAGCGCGAGATCACAGCGGTCGGTGACGAGGCCGTCGACACCGAGATCCAGCAGTCGTCGCATGTCGTCGGGGTCGTTGACCGTCCACACGTGCACCTCGATGCCGAGGGCATGCATCTGTGCGAGGAGGCGCTTCGTCACGACGGGTACGCCGCGGAACCGTTCGGGCACCTGGAGCGCCTGGACACCGGCGAGCGACCGACGAAGTGCTCCACGGAGCCCGAGGGCGGCTGCGGGGAGGACGCGGAGCAGGATCCGGGCCGACGCCGAGGAAGCCACGGAGCCGGCGCCCGCCTCCCGTCCCACGGCCCGTACGATCGCGGAACGTCTGCCCTCATCGAAGGAGGTGACGAGCACCCGATCGGCGGCGTCGGCACCGATGATCGCGGCAGCCGCCGGTGCAGCCGCGGCCGCGGCCTTGATGTCGAGGTTGAAGCGTGCTCCGGGGAACTCGGCCAGCGCCTCCGACAATGTCGGGATGCGATCGCCGCCGAGGTCGATCCGCTGGAGTTCCGCGAGTTCGAGGTCGGCGATCGGTCTCGGATCGCCGGTGATGCGGCGCAGGGACGGGTCATGGAAGAGGACGGCATGTCCGTCGCGCGTGCAGTGCGCGTCGGTCTCGACGTACTCGGCGCCGGCCGCCAGGGCACGGCGGAAGGACGACAGCGTGTTCTCGGGGACCCCCGGCCCGGCCAGCCCTCGATGGGCGAGGACCCGAGGGCCGGCCGGACGGAAGTAGGGGAGGACCACTGTCACCGCGTGCTCAGCCCTCGGGCTGGACGGGAGTCGTCGGCGCCGGTGGCGTCCGGGGTGACGCGGCCGGCGCTGTGGTGAAGGAGGGCGTCTGCGCAGCTGCGGCCGCCGCCCGTGCCGTGGCCGCAGGGTCGCGGGTGTTGCCCGGCCCGAAGGCGGAGCCGATGCCCTTGAGCGCCTCGGTCAGTTCGCTCGGGATGACCCAGAGCTTGTTCGCCTGGCCTTCCGCGAGCTTCGGGAGCATCTGCAGGTACTGGTAGCCCAGGAGCTTCTCGTCGGGGTCGCCGTCGTGGATGGCCTTGAACACCGTCTGGATGGCGGACGCCTCACCCTGAGCACGGAGCACGGCTGCCTGGGCATCACCCTCGGCGCGGAGGATCTCGGCCTGCCGCGCACCCTCGGCCGTCAGGATCGCCGACTGCTTGGTGCCCTCGGCGGTGAGGATGAGGGCTCGACGGTCGCGCTCGGCCCGCATCTGCTTCTCCATGGAGTCCTGGATGGAGAGCGGCGGGTCGATCGCCTTGAGCTCGACGCGTCCGACGCGGATACCCCATTTGCCGGTCGCCTCGTCGAGCACGATGCGGAGCTTGCTGTTGATCTCGTCGCGGCTCGTCAGCGCCTCCTCGAGGTTCAACCCACCGACGACGTTTCGGAGCGTCGTCGTGGTCAGCTGCTCGACGGCACCCAGGTAGTTCGCGATCTCGTACGTGGCGGCTCGGGCGTCGGTCACCTGGAAGTAGACGACCGTGTCGATCGAGACGACGAGGTTGTCCTCGGTGATGACCGGCTGCGGCGGGAAGGAGACGACGGTCTCGCGCAGATCGATGAGCGGCCGCAACCGGTCGATGAAGGGGATGAGCAGGTTCAGACCCGGCAAGAGGGTCTTGTGGTACTTGCCGAGCCGCTCGACCACGCCGGCGCTCGCCTGCGGGATGATGCGGATGGATCGGAACAGCACCACCAGCACGAAGATGACGACGATGGCCGCGATCACCCAGCCGATGATCGCTCCTGATGAGACGTCGTTCACGACTACTCCTTCTGCTCGCCCAGCGGTGCCGGGTGGGTTGGGACGGGGACGACGACGGCGGTGGCACCGTCGACGACGGACAGGACGATGCGCGTGCCGGGCTCGAGGGACGACGAGGGGGAGTCGTGCGGGGTCCTGGCGGTCCAGACCTCGCCGTTGCCGAGCTTCACCTGGCCACCGTGCGGGGTGACCGTCGAGAGCACGAGCCCCGGCATGCCGAGGAGCGCGTCGACGTTGCTCTTCGCCGGGTCCGCGCCGCGTTGCAACGCTCGGAGCAGCGGCGGCCTGACGGCCAACAGGAGCAGGAGGGCGGCAGCGGCTGCGATGAGCAGCTGGAGCCACCACGGAGCGCCGAGGAGGCCGGAGAGCAGCCCGACGGTGCCGCCGAGCGCGAGCATGAGGAAGGTGAACTCGAGCGACAGGATCTCGATGATGACGAACACGAGGATCAGGACCAACCAGGCGATCCAGGCGTACTCGGTGATGACGTCCATGGTGCGGATTCCTCCCGGATCGGCTCTCGCGTCTGCCGCCTCGCAGTCCGGGGGAGCGCGAGACGGTGCGCCGGTCGGGTTCAACGCTATCAGCTGGGCGGACCACCGAACCGGATCCGTCTGCCGGTTGTTGGTAAGGTCGTTGGCTGGAACCAGCCGCCGATGAGCGGCCCCAGATCTGAAGGAGCCCTCACGTGACGAACCCCCTGGCCGCCGGATCACTCTCCGGGAAGAACGTCCTCGTGACGGGCTCGTCCCGCGGCATCGGTGCCGACACCATCCGGTACTTCGCCGGTGCCGGCGCCAACGTCGTGATCAACTACCGGAACAAGGAGGCTCGCGCCGTCAAGCTCGCCGACGAGGTGCGAGCCCTCGGCGTGCAGGCCCTGGTGGTCGGAGCCGACCTCACCGACCCCGCGTCGGTCGCCGCCATGTTCGCGACGACGAAGACCGAACTCGGCGACCTCGACGTCCTGGTGCTGAACGCCTCCGGAGGGATGGAGAGCGGCATGGCCGAGGACTACGCCATGCAGCTCAACCGGGACGCACAGGTGAGCGTCGTCGAACACGCTCTCCCCTTGCTCCGCCCCGGCTCGCGGATCGTGTTCGTCACGAGCCACCAGGCGCACTTCATCCGGACCACGCCGACGATGCCCGAGTACGTGCCGGTCGCGACCTCCAAGCGCGCGGGCGAGGATGCGCTCCGCGCCAAGCAGGACCAGTTCGACGCCGCCGGTGTCGAGTTCGTGGTCGTCTCGGGCGACATGATCGAGGGGACCATCACCGCGACCCTCCTCGAACGCGCCAACCCCGGTGCGATCAGCTCCCGCAAGGAGTCGGCCGGTCGTCTCTACAACGTGGGCGAGTTCGCGGCCGAGGTCGCCTCGGCCGCCGTGGACCCGATCCCCGAGGACCACACCCGCTACGTGGGGGACACGAGCGACTTCATCGCCGAGTAGGCGACGATCCTGACACGACGAACGCCCGGTCCCTCGAGGGGCCGGGCGTTCGTCGTCCTGCCACCCGGGTCAGCCGGCGAGACCGGCCCGCTTCACCTGCTTGCCGAAGGTGATCGCCTGGATGATCTCGACGACGCCGGCCGCGATGAGGAAGAACGCGGTGACGAGCAGCAGGGTCACGGCGGCGAGCAGCGGGTTCGCGAGCACGAACACGCCGGCGACGACGCTGATGACGCCGTAGAGGATGGTGATCCACCGCGACACGTCCGGTGCCGAGTCGAACAACGAGGCCACGCCCTCGACGATCCAGGAGACACCGATCACGAAGACGAGTGCGCCGATGCCGAGCAGCGGATCGATGAAGATGTAGACGCCGGCGGCGAGCAGCAGCACACCGAACACGATCGTGAGGACCCGCCAGAGTCCGCCGTGCTCCCGAGCGACGACGCCACGCGTGATGCGGGCGATCCCGGCGACCAGGAAGTAGACGGCGAAGATCCACGCGACGGCGACCAGCGAGGCCTTCGGCGCGACCAGCAGGAAGACACCCAAGAGGATCGTGAGGATCCCACCGACGGCGAAGGCCCATCGGACACCGGAGATCTGGCTCGTGGTCAGCTTGGCGGAGTTCAGCGTGTAGGTGGTGGTGGATGATTCGGACATGGTCGGCTCCTGACGGTGGACAGTGCGGCGCTCCCGAGCAGACCGGGTGCGTTCCACCAGTGTGACGCATTCACACAGGTGTTTCACAGCATGACCTTCCATGTCGCGCGGGCCCGGTGCCGATCCAGGCGAGACGCCAGCAGATGACGACGGATACGCTGATCGCCATGACCGAGACGCCGATGCACACCAGGGCCGCCGACAGCCACGACGTCATCCGGGTCAGGGGTGCCCGCGAGCACAATCTGCGCGACGTCGACGTCGACCTCCCGAAGCGCCGCCTCACCGTGTTCACGGGTGTGTCCGGCTCGGGGAAGAGCTCACTCGTCTTCGGGACGATCGCCGCCGAGTCGCAGCGGATGATCAACGAGACCTACAGTGCGTTCGTCCAGGGCTTCATGCCGTCGCAGGCGCGGCCCGACGTCGACGTGCTCGAGGGACTCACCACGGCGATCATCGTCGACCAGGAGCGGATGGGCGCGAACTCGCGTTCGACGGTGGGTACGGCGACGGACGCGAACACCATGTTACGCATCCTCTTCAGTCGGATCGGAGACCCATCCATCGGGTCTCCGCAGGCCTTCTCCTTCAACGTCGCCTCGATCAGCGGCGCCGGAGCGGTGACCATCGAGCGCGGGGGACAGAGCACGAAGGAACGGCGGAGCTTCTCGATCACCGGCGGCATGTGCCCGCGGTGCGAGGGGATGGGGACCGTGAACGACATCGACCGTTCCCAGCTCTACGACGCCACGAAGTCGCTCAACCAGGGCGCGCTCACGATCCCCGGCTACACACCCGACGGCTGGGGCGTGCGGATCTTCACCGGATCCGGATTCCTCGACGCGGACAAGCCCATCCAGGACTACACGGAGCGGGAGCTCCACGACTTCCTCCACAAGGAGCCGGTGAAGGTCAAGGTCGGCGACATCAACATGACCTACGAGGGCCTGATCCCGAAGGTGCAGAAGTCGTTCCTCTCGAAGGACCGTGAGGCGATGCAGCCGCACATCCGCGCATTCGTCGACCGCGCCGTCACCTTCACCACGTGTCCGGCGTGTGAGGGGACCCGCCTGAGCGAGGGCGCACGGAGTTCGCGCATCGCCGGTCGGAACATCGCCGAACTGTGCGCGATGCAGATCAGCGACCTCGCGGCGTGGATCCGGGCGCTCGACGAACCGTCGGTGCGCCCACTCCTGACGGTCCTCCAGGAGACGCTGGACTCCTTCGTCGCCATCGGGCTGGGGTACCTGTCGCTCGACCGCACGACGGGCACTCTCTCTGGTGGGGAGGCGCAGCGGACGAAGATGATCCGCCATCTGGGGTCGTCGCTCACCGACGTGACCTACGTGTTCGACGAGCCGACCGTCGGACTGCACCCGCATGACATCCAGCGGATGAACGAACTGCTCCTCCGACTCCGCGACAAGGGGAACACCGTCCTCGTCGTGGAACACAAGCCGGAGACGATCACGATCGCCGACCACGTCGTCGACCTCGGCCCCGGTGCCGGGACCGGCGGGGGACAGGTGACGTTCCAGGGGAGCGTGGACGGCCTCCGGGCGAGCGACACGCTCACCGGACGTCACTTCGACGACCGCGCAGCGCTCAAGCCGGCGCTGCGTCGACCGACCGGTGTCATCGAGATCCGCGGCGCCGACCGGCACAACCTGCAGGGCGTCGACGTCGACGTGCCGCTCGGCATCCTCGTGGTCGTCACGGGAGTCGCCGGCTCGGGCAAGAGCTCCCTCATCCACGGCTCGGTCGCCGGGCGTCCCGGTGTGGTGACGGTCGACCAGAGCCCGATCCGCGGCTCGCGTCGCAGTAACCCGGCGACGTATACGGGTCTGCTCGAGCCCATCCGCAAGGCGTTCGCGAAGGCCAACGGGGTCAAGCCGGCGCTGTTCAGCTCGAACTCGGCGGGAGCCTGCCCGAACTGCAACGGTGCAGGTGTCGTCTTCACCGATCTCGGCGTCATGGCGAGCGTCTCGACCGTCTGCGAGGTGTGCGAGGGTCGCCGATTCGATGCTTCCGTTCTGGAATATCAGTTGGGGGAGCGGGACATCAGCGAGGTGCTCGCGATGTCGGTGACGGAGGCCGAGGCCTTCTTCGCCGACGGGCCGGCCCGGACGCCAGCCGCGCACGTCATCCTGGCGCGACTCGCCGACGTCGGGCTCGGCTACGTCAGCCTCGGACAGCCGTTGACGACCCTGTCAGGAGGCGAACGACAGCGACTCAAACTGGCGACGCAGATGGCCGATTCAGGCGAGGTCTACATCCTGGACGAGCCGACGACGGGGCTGCACCTCGCCGACGTGGAGAACCTGCTCGGGCTCCTGGACCGACTGGTGGACTCCGGCAAGTCGGTCATCGTCATCGAGCATCATCAGGCGGTCATGGCGCATGCGGACTGGATCGTCGACCTCGGACCCGGCGCAGGTCATGACGGCGGACGCCTGGTGTTCAGCGGGACGCCCGCAGCGCTCGTCGCCGATCGCTCGACACTGACCGGAGAACATCTCGCTCGGTACATCGGCTCCTGACGCGCCCCGGTCGTCGTCGCGATCCTCAGGTCGGAGATGCAGGCCGACGTGACCCGATCCGACCCCGCTCGCGGCGGGCTGGAAAGAGCTGATAATGCACATTATGTCAACTCACCCGAATCAGCCCCGCCCCGCGGCTCGGGTTCGGATGTCCTGTCCCAGGATCACCGCGTGGACCCGGTCGCGGAGGTGCAACTTGGCGAAGATCCGGTTGACGTGCGTTTTGACCGTGGACGGCGACAGGTGGAGTGCGTCGGAGATCTCACGATTCGACAGCCCGACGACGATGCATCCGAACACGTCGAGCTCGCGCGGGCTGAGCGGGTCCAGCGGGTGGGCTGTCCCACCTGCTCCCCCGTGCTCGCGCGACCGTCCACCGGAGGCATAGTGCTCGATGAGTCGCTTCGTGATCCTGGGTTCGACGACGGCATCGCCGGCATGGATCGTCCGAACAGCCTCCTGCAATTGGTCTGGTGGGGTGCTCTTCAGCAGGAAGGCGCTGGCGCCGGCGTGGAGGCCTCCGAACGCGTACTCGTCGATGTCGAAGGTGGTGAGGATGAGGACGCGTGTGGCCGGGTGGACCGTGGTGATGATCCTGGTCGCTTCGACGCCGCCCATGCCGGGCATCCGCACATCCATGAGGACGACGTCCGGTCGCAGTTCCCGTGCACGCCGAATCGCCTCCTCACCTGTCGCCGCCTCCCCCACGACCTCGATGTCGGGCGCGGAATCCAGGGTCAGCGCGCTGCCCACCCGGACGAGTTCCTGGTCGTCCACCACCAGCACGCTGATGATCGAGGGACTGGTCGTGCTCACGTCGCTGCTCCTCGGTCGATGTGCAGCGTCACGCTCGTCGACCAGCCCCCGCCCGCGCACGGACCTGCTTCGCTCGTGCCGCCGTACGCCGCGGCTCGAGCGGCGATACCCGGGAGCCCCTGCCCACTCCCCTGGCTCGGAGCGCGAGTTCGGTGGGTGTCGATGCGGCCGTCGTCGGTGACCCGCACCGCGACGGTGCCGGGCGCCACGTCGATGCCGACCTCGACTCGCGTGGGGCCGACGGCGTACCGCAACACGTTGGTGAGCGACTCCTGGACGATCCGGTAGACCGTCGTCACCAGAGCGGGCTGCTCCGGCATGGCCCCGCCGGAGCGTGTGAGCGTGACGGGCATGCCGGTGCTGCGGAAGATTTCGACGACCTCCTCCACGTCGGAGACGTTGTGTCCCGACCGATGCAGGCGCTGATCCAGCACCGCATCGCCCTCTCGGAGTACCTGCAGGACGCGGTTCATCTCGCCCAGCGCGCTGCGCCCGACACCACCCAGCTGCTCAAGCGCTCGGGCCGACCGCCCGGGGTGCCGTTCCCAGCCGCTGGACGCCCCGTCCGCGAGGGAGATCATCGTCGACAGCGAGTGGGCGACGACATCGTGCATCTCCGCGGCGATCCGCTGCCGCTCCACCACCCGCGCCGTGGTGAGTCGTTGGTTCACGAGTTGCGTGAGGGCCGCTCGGCGCTGCGTCACACCGCGGGCGGCGACACCTGCGGCAAGAGCGAGCAGCGCCAGCGGTTCCAGCAACGACGGGGCCTGGGTCGACCCCGTCATGAGCAGACGGACGAGCAGTCCCGAAGCGGGGAGCCCCACGAGGACCACGTAGCCCGACAGCGCGGCTCTGGTGGGCAGCATGGCGGCTACCGTATACAGCGCGACGGCGGCGGGCAGCGTCACCGGTGCGACGGGGGCGGGCAAGAGCACACCCGCCGTGTTCGCGAGCGCGACGGCGACGAGGATCGCCCGCGGATACCGACGCCGCCACAACAGGAGCACGCTCGAGAGGATCACCAACGGCAACCCCGGCCAGAGCGATTGCGCACCCGGCAGGACCAGCCCGAGCGCCTGGACCAGGAGACAGGTCCCAGCGACCAGTGCGTCGACCACACGCCGGTGGGCGCTGAACCAGCGCAGCATGCGTGTGCCGAGGACACGGTCGACCTCCGCGGCGTCCACGATCGGCTGGATCGCACTCATACCCTTGCCACCTCCACGCTGAGCTCGGCTCTCATTCTCCCTCGCGCACCTCGTGGGCACCGTTCAGGCGTCCCGGCGAAGGAACGTGATCGCTGCGACGACGAACGACGCCAGCGTCCAGATCAGCAGAACGGCATACCCGGTCCACGGTCCCATCGGGTCCGTACCGGTCGGGGCGAGGAGCAGGGAGCCGACCTGGATCGGGAAGAAGCGGGTGATCTCGGTGCCGTATTCGGAGAACATCTGCGGGATCACCGGCACGATGAGGAGGAACACGATCGTCGCGAGCACCGCGGCGACGACGTTGCGGATGATGGTGCCGAGTGCGATTCCGAGGATGCTGATGGTGGCCAGATAGAGCCCGGATCCGAGCACCAACCGCGCCAGGTCGGGTGTCTCCAGCACATAGCCGTACCCGCCCCCTGCCAGGATGATGGGCGCGAGCGCGAACCCGACGGCTGCGCTGACGACACCGATGAGGAACGAGACACCCGCGATGATCGAGGCCTTCGCGACGAGCACCGCCGTCCGGCGCGGAACCGCGAGCAGCGTCGTGCCGATCTGAGCGGACCGGTACTCGTTCGTGATCATCAGGACGGCGAGCACCGCGAGGACGATGCCGACGTAGCCGGTCTTGTCGACGATCATCTCGGGGTAGGCGTCGTAGTCCGCCTTCGGTGACCCGCGGTCGCGGAAGACGTACGCCCAGGGCATCGCGATCCCGTTCGCGGTCAGCAGCAGGAACGCGAATCCTGCGAGGACGTGGTTCGAGGCGAGTCCACGGAACTTGATCCATTCGGAGACGATGGTGCCGCCGAGGCTGACATCGCTTGCGGAGAAGCGCCGCACGACGGGTGCTGCGGCCATGCCGGTGGTGGTGCTCATGAGGATGGTGTCCTTTCGAGGGGGACGCGACGTCAGGCGGAGACGAATTCCTGCGCGTCGCGGGTGAGTCGGTTGTAGGCCTCTTCGAGGGTCTGGCGCAGGGGCGTCAGCTCAGTGATCAGCACTCCCGCCTCGTGCGCGGCACGGGCGATCTGCTCCGCGGAGAGGCCCTCCACGTCCAGCACGCCCGGCTCGCTCGACGCGACGGTCGCCCCCGCTGAGGTGATCCGGCGAGTGAGTGCAGGCGCATCGAGAGTGCGAACACGGACACGACCGTCTCCCTGCTCGGTGAGCGAACCGATGGGAGCGTCCGCGATGATCTCGCCGCGACCGATGATGATCACGTGGTCCGCGATGAGCGCGAGCTCGTTCAGGAGGTGCGAGGACAGGAACACCGTCCGCCCCTCGGCCGCCAGCCGGGCCAGGAGCTCCCGGACCCGGGTCACGCCCTCGGGGTCCAGGCCGTTGACCGGCTCGTCGAGGATGAGCGTGCCCGGATCGCCCAGCAGTGCCGCGGCGATCCCCAAGCGCTGACCCATCCCCAGGGAGAACCCGCCGACCTTCTTCCTGGCGACCGCGCTGAGACCCGTCGCCTCGAGCACCTCGTCGACGCGCGAGCGCGGAATGCGGTGCGTCGCCGCGATCGAGGCGAGGTGGTTCAGCGCCGAGCGCGACCGGTGCGCCGCCCTCGCGTCCAGCAGAGCACCGACCTCGCGCAGCGGCGCGGCGAACGCTCGGTACTCAGAGCCGTCGATACGTGCACGACCAGCGGTGGGACGGTCGAGCCCGACGATCGAACGCATCGTCGTGGACTTGCCGGCGCCGTTCGGCCCCAGGAACCCGGTGACCTTGCCCGATTGGACACTGAAACTCACATCGCGCACCGCGTACGTGCCTCGGTATGCCTTGGTCAGCCCCTCCACGTCGATCGTCATGGCGTCTTCCTCCTGCTCGTAGCGGTTGCCTCGTGCCATCGACGCTACGGACGCGTGTGCGTCGGCGACTGCCAACCAGGGGTTGATCGTCATCGTCGGACTCAGCGGCGAACTGACCGCCGAGCGTCCGACCGTGAGGGAGCACCGCCTTGCGCTCCGAGCTGCGCGACATGATCGATCAGCCGGGAAGTCGGCTCTGACCTGGAACGAATTGATAGAGTGTGTGCTCTAGAGTGAGAGCTCTAGGAATACGGGAGCAGTCATGCCGAGAATCGTCGACCCACAGCGGTTCACCGCGCGCCAGACCGCGATCCTCGGTGCGGCCTACCGCTGCTTCGCCACCGAGGGGTATGAGACCACCTCGACGGCGGACATCTGCCGGGCGGCGGACATCTCCTCGGGGACCCTGTTCCACTACTTCCCCACCAAGCTCGACATCCTGGTCACGCTGCTGCGGGTGAGCGCCGCCTGGACCGAGGAGCAACTGCACCTCGCCACGCGAGCCGGGCCTGGGCGCCCTGCGTTGGCCACCTATCTCGGCGCACTCGACCGCCAACGGGCCGCCGACCAGACGGTCGGTTTCGCTCGCGCGGTCCAAGGGATGGCGCATCTCCACGCCGTGGCGGCCGTCCTCGAGGTCGAGCGGGACATGGTGGACCGCTTCCTCCTCGACCACATCACCGAGGCGGTTCGCACCAGCGCTGCCCGCTCCGACGCCACGCCGGAGCAGCTCGTCCGATGGGTGCGCTGGCTCGTCGACGGCAGCGCACTGCACGAGACGCCGGCTTCGAGCACAACGGGTGTCAGCGTCGCCGTCCGGTCGTTGCTCCTCCTCGGATGACGGCGTAGGCCACCGGGTCGTCAGGCCGACGGAGCAGGTCGATCGGGGTCCTGGTCCCAGAGCGGCATCCCGAACTCGTTGACCGGGACGGCGGACTGCGCCGGGTCCGGAAGCCGCTCCCCCGTCGGGCAGGTCATGAAGTGATCGTGCCCGGAGGAACGGTCGAAGGTGTGCTCGGCGAGCGGATGGCCACAGACCGTGCACTGGCGGTCTTCGGTGTCCGACGTCTTCGTCTGCTCGTTCATGCGGGTCATGCTACGCCGACCGTCGGCGTCGACCACCCCGTTGCGCACGGGGCGTCGACCTGCTTCCGCCTCGAGCGCGACCCGTCAGACCTCTCCGAAGCCGGATTCGATGAGCGACGCCAGTGCCCCGATGGCATCCTTCGCGTCCGGACCGTCCGCCTGCAGCTCCACGACCGCCCCTTTGACGAGGCCCAGTGACATGATCCCGAGCAGGCTCTTGGCGTCCTTCCCGTTCACGACCACCTTGGCCGCGAACGTGCTCGCCAGCTTCACGAACTCCGCAGCGGGTCGAGCGTGGAGCCCGTCCTTGTTCCGCAGGGTCACGGAGGCTGCGGCGTGGGGCGCTGTCGGGTCGTCGGACCCACCCGCCCGAGTCGCCTCGTCGGCGCCGTGCTGGGCAGGGTCACCGCCGGCTGCAGACCGCGCGGCGTCCACGACCTCGTCGAGCGACGCGCCGGTCTGCGCGGCCACGGCTGCGGCGACCCCGCCTTCGACGAGCGGGGCGTCGACGATGCGTACCCGGCCTCGGACGTCGTCGTCGAGGAAGTCGAGTGCCGTCTCAGCGGTCAGGATCGCCGATCCCAGATCGCACAGCACCACCACCCCGGCCCCGGAGTCCACGGCGGCGATCCCGGCGGACACCAGCTCGAAGCTCGTGCCGATCCCTCCCTCATCGGTACCGCCGGCTGCGGCGAGGGCCGCGTCGGGCGCCATCTGCCGCGCCAGGGCGATGAGCCCCTCCGCGATCAGCGCGCTGTGCGAGACGAAGACGAGGCCGACGGCTCCCCCGCTCATGCAGCACCCTCCCCAGCGGCGGCAGCCGCCGCTTGCAGGAGATAGGAGGTGGACTGCGCCCCAGGGTCGCGGTGCCCGATGGCCCGTTCTCCGAGGTAGCTGGCGCGCCCCTTGCGGGCGACGAGCGGTTCGGTCGCGGCGGCGCCACCCCACGCGGCGTCCGCGGCTGCGGCCAGCACCCGTGCCGGCGACTCCCC